>JBHIAW010000180.1:0-5648 GCA_046758765.1 bacterium | reverse complement strand
CCAACAATCCAAAAGCTTTTGCCTTAGCCTATCCTTTATTCCTCCAAACCGATTTTCTTCAACAGAGCCGTAAACCTCGGGTCTGAACGCAGACTGTCGACAAAGGGAGCCACCTTTAAAAAAATCAGATTAAGATCACGTGCCTTATAGGCCTCTTCAAGCCCTTCGAAAGCTCTATCGTTTTCACCCATTCCAGTATAGATCAGTGCCATAAAACTCGGCGCAACATACCTCTGCTTCGATAGTTGCTTTAGTTGGTCAAGTATCGGCTGCGCCTCGCTTCTTTTGCCTGCTCGTGCATAGATATATCCCTGGAACGCGAGTGCAATGGGAGCGCTTCCTGAAAGTTTGATGTACTTTTCAGCAGCTACACTAGCTTGTTCAACCATACCTTTTTCAAGATAACTCAGCCCCAGAAACAGGTACGGAACTAAGAAATTCGGTTCCATTGCAATGGTTTCATTTAACTTTTCTATGGCCTCATCATAACGCCGTGCATAGTAAAGAATTTCCCCTTCATTGGTATGACTTATAAGATAGAGTGGATCAAGTTTTTGAGTTCGCTTGATTTCTGCGAGGGCCTGCTCATGCCGTCCCGTGTGCGTGAGAAACCTGGCATAACCCTGGTGTGCCCGCGCGTAGCTGGGATTCAGTTCAACGGCACGTTTGAAGGCATTTTCTGCAGCTGGCCAGTCCCAATCAAGCCAATATAGGATACGTGCTAGCTCAGTGTGAGCCTCCGCAAGCATCTTGTCAATTTCTAATGCACGGAGAGCTGCTGCCTTTCCTTTTGCCATTACCTCACTTGATGGGAGATAACTATATGTTGCAATGATATTGTAGGAATTTGCCAGGCCCGCGAAGGCAATAGCAAACTCAGGATCGAGATTGATTGCTTCACTGAAGTACTCTATGCCTTTGTTCAAGCCTTGCGGCGTCCGCTTGTTGGCGTAATAGCTACCTTGTAGATAGAGGTTGTAGGCTTCCAGGCTTTCCGTACCGCGTTTCTCGATCAGGCTTTTTTCTGATGGTGACAATTCCACCCGCAATGCCGAGGCCACCTGCTGCGCCACCTCGCTCTGAATGGCAAACACGTCGGCGAGCTGCCGGTCATAGTCATCTGACCAGATCGGCTCCTGCGTGGCAACGTCTACGAGCTGCACCGTAATGCGTAGTTTATCCGCGGCTTTGCGCACGCTGCCTTCCAGAATTTTGCTCACCCGCAGCTCCTGCCCAATTTCAGAGATGGTCTTCGGAGCCGTTTTGTACTGCATCACCGAGGTTCTGGCAATCACGCCAAATCCGGCAATTTTCGACAGCTTCGAAATCATCTCATCGGTCATGCCGTCAGCGAAGTATTCGTCGTCCGGGTTCCGTGTGATGTTGTCGAAGGGCAGCACAGCCAAGCGGATTTTGTCCATCGGAGGAGTTTTTGTCGGGCGAAAAATAAAGAAGCCGATTAAAATGAAGACAAGTAGGGCAGCGAGGCCGCCGTACAAATAGACGCGCTTCTTCGGTGAAAGCTGCACAGGTCTCGTTTTCGCGACCGCCGGTTTCGTTCCTTCTCGAAAGGCCTGCAAATCGCTCAGCATCTCTTCTGCGCTTTGATAGCGCTCGGGGGAATCTTTTTGCAGTGCCTTGTTGACAATCGTCTCTAACTCCGAAGGGATTTCGGCCTGCAAATCGGTTATCCGCTCCGGGTCTTCATTTAAAATGGAATAGACCACGGCCTGCTCGTATTCCCCCTTAAAAGGCAGTTGCCCGCAAAGCATTTCGTAGAGCACGACTCCCAAAGACCAGATGTCGGTGCGGTGATCTACTTTTTCCCCAACGGCCTGTTCCGGGGACATATAGGCCACCGTGCCCATGGTCGTGCCGGTCTTCGTGAGCTGCGTGGCGCCGGTGAGTTTGGCCAGGCCGAAATCGAGAATCTTGACGATGCTGTCGCGCGTCACCATGACGTTGGCGGGTTTGATGTCGCGGTGCATAATGCCTTTTTCGTGAGCTTTGGCTAATCCCTTCGCAATTTGAATGGCAATATCGACGGCCTCGGCACCGGGTAGGGGCGAACGGCCGTTCGCCCCTACGGAACCCGATTCAATTTTCGATTTCAGGGTTTCGCCTTCCAGATACGCCATGACGATAAAGGTCTGGCCATCTGGCGTTTCGTCAATTTCGTAGATGGTGCAGATGTTGGGATGATCGAATTTGGAGGCGGCTCGGGCTTCTTGCAGGAAACGTTCTTTGGCTTCGTCATCACGGGTCAAATCCGGAGGCAGAAACTTGAGGGCAACCGTGCGTTTGAGTTTGGTGTCCTGAGCTTTGTACACCACGCCCATTCCGCCACCGCCGAGTTTTTCGAGGATTCGATAATGTGAAATTGTTTTTCCTATCATAACTACTCCTTAGGAAAATGGTATACGGGTCCAATGCTGTCTAATAATTTTCTTCTGATTTTGAATCAATTATCGCTTTCCGCTCTACGCTCCACGCCGCTACGCTTTTTGATCGCTGCGGAGATAAGCGTAGCGGTCTCCGCAGCGCTTTCAAACCGGATGATACCCTTCCTGCCAAACAGGGTTCACTTTCTTACCCCAAAATGGCTGCAACCAAAAAAGGTTGTTTTCCTTCTCAGAATTCAAAATATACTTACTTAATTTCTTGAGAAGTATGTCTTTTCAAATCTCTAATGACATCAGGAATTTTATCAGGCTCTTCCATGCCTATCATCATATGAAAATGATTCAGCATAATGACATAACCGTAGATTAACAAATTCTTTTCCTTTTGGCAAAATTTAAAGCTTTCAAGGATGATAAGAGCGATAGGCTCATTTATGATGATGGGCACCCAGTCGATTACGGTGGAAGTAATAAAATAGACTCCTGAATCAGGATAATTTTTATACCGTGAACGCATTTCGATTCCTCCCTATTTTGCGGAGAAAAGAGCTACGGAGACCGCTACGCTTATCTCCGTAGCCATCCCTGAAAATACCAAAGAGGTTTTTTCACTCGTACGCTCTACACTGAACGTTTTTCCTTAGCCTCAGCCTTCGCCTTTTGCCCATCCGTGTTCTATCCCAAATCAAAAACTTTGCGTTAAACGCATAAAGGCAATGCGTCCTATTTCTGGCACCCCCACAAATTCCCGATGCTTATTGTCTGTTACATTCTGAATGGTTAACGTTAATCGAGTATTAGGAGAAAAGGGTAATGTATAATTAGCATTTAAATCCAGTACCGCATAAGATTTGACTGTACCGATATAAATGTCAGATTTAACCCGGAAGCTATCCACAAATCGCAAGCGCAGTTGGCTGTCGAAGCCCACTTCGGGATTGCGATATTGTAACATAGCCCCAAATTTATGCTTTGGCGCGTTCAGCGCAAGATCGTCCACGTCATCTAAGTTTTTGAAGAAATTGTCACTGACATAGGAATAGTTGCCGCTGAAGCTCCAATGTTTATTTGTATAATAGGTAAAGCTCAAATCCAAGCCAGTTAACGAGATATTACCGAAGTTTCGACGCACCAGGAGTAAAGCGGTCGGATCAAAAGCCTCTGCCGGGCTAACGGTACCGAAAGGAATGAACGCCGCCCCATTGTTATTGGTGCCTGCCACAAATAGCTTGGATAGTTCGTCTACGGCGGAACCATTGCCGTTACCGCCTAAAGCCGGATCGTCCAATGCCAGCAAAATGGCGTTAAGGTTAGCATTGTTGGGGTCGGCTAAAGCCGCTGCAAATTGTTGGGCTAAGGAAGCGCCCAAAGTGGCCGGATCCAGAAAAACGTTAGGATTACCGATAAATAATGGCCCAATGAAGTTTTTCACTCTTGAGTGATACACGTCAATTCCCAATACCAATTTTTGGCCAAGGATCCCCTTGTAGCCGGCCTCAAAGGTTTCGGTTCGGGTTACCTCAATCGCCTTTATATCTTCTACGTCTTCTACTAAGTTGAAGCTGCTGGTCTCTATATCCAAGGCTCTTAAAACATTATTCACGCCGCTAACCTGTTGTGGCACGATGGTGATAAAGGCCTGGGTTAGTGCTGCAATCTGTTCTGGTGGCAATCCTTGCTGAGCCAGAAGGGCCTGGAAAGTCGGCAGGAAGGCACCGAGGACCGCTTGACGCCCTACACCCCACATGACGTTGGTGAAGATGGGATCGTTGAGGTCGATAAAAGTAGAGGTTGAAATTCCGCGAGGATCAAGCGGCGCAAAGGGAGAATGGAACTGTGGCAGACCGTTGACCCCTCTGCTGAAATGAAAACCGTTGGTCGGGTTATTCGCTTGTGCACGAAGATCCGTGCTGGGACCAAACCCTAACACCGGTTCAAAAAGCCCTCCTAATCCAAAAATGTCCTTTCTTGATACAATATCCGCGAATAAGATGCTATTCCTCGGCGTGGCAAAGGCTCGATTATAGGTAAGACGAAAATTATCCGTAGGCGTTGGTTTAAAGACCAGCGCCGCTCTCGGTGAAAAATTCACGTCTTCAAATTCAGTGTGGTCGTCGATTCTGGCGGCCGCAACAAAGTCTAATTTGGAAGACAAGGTCGTTTCTGACTGCAAATAAGCCCCAATCTCCTCGGTGTTATCATCGTCTTCATAATCTCCATGAATCGAACCTTCGGTATCGGGGCGGGTGAGCAACAGGTCAAGACCATAAGTAAATCTTTGGCGGTCACCGAACCCTAACGTATGCTGGGCCTGGGCCACAAACAGTTTGGATTTGTCTATGATGGGTTGACCCGTACGCAAAATATAGGTATCACCAGCATCGCTGCGATTTACAAAGGCTTGCAGAAATAGGTCTTTGTAATTGAACCGTGCCTGAATGTAGCTGTAAGTCCAGTCTAAGGCTTGAGCCGTACTAATCGGGGTAAGTTCTAAATTACTCCCTTGATTAAAACCACCATTTAAGATAACGGTGAAATCGGGTGATAAGCGAAAATCAAATCGTCCTTCGGCGGCAATTTTTTCAACGTTAAAATCCCTGGCACCGATTTTCAAGGTTTTAGGATCAGCACCCGCCGCGATGGCCGCTTGACGGGCCTCCTCTTCCTCAACATCAGTAAATTTGAAGTCGTTGCCTTGATAATACTGGACTGAAAATTTATATCCGATCTTGTTATTGAAGCTGCCAGCGTGTCTTAATGTACTCATGAATAGGCTTCGTTCGCCTCCGCCAAAGCTTACTGTCGTTCCTTCCGAGCCGAAAGGTGATTTCGTAAGAATATGCATCACGCCATTGGCACTGTTTGGACCATACAATGCGGAAGCTGGACCAGAAACAATTTCAATGCGTTCGACATCTTCGTTGCTTGTGGGGATGAATTGATGAACGTTGAGTCGAAGGGAAGGAATGCGAGCGATTCGATTGTCTACGACAGACAAGAGAGAACCCGTAAAATTAGTATTGAATCCGCGCACCACGACTCTCGATTGATTAAGACCAGGTTGTATCATATCCACCGCAGGTAACGCTTTCAAATGTTCTACAACCGTGAGAGTAGGTCTCGCTTCAATTTCTTGAGCATCAAGGACGGTAATAGACGCTGGTGCTTCTAATAATTTTTCAGGCCGTCGCGAGGCCGTGATGGTCACAGGGTTCACTCGAATTCCGGTTGGAGTAAGAGAAATGT
>JBHIAW010000179.1:0-5700 GCA_046758765.1 bacterium | reverse complement strand
AAGGTCGGAAACGTTACGACCGTTACCTGAAAGCGCGATTTCGCAGTGTAAGTCAACTCGTCTCGATTGAGCTGCTTGCCAGTAACCAAGTTCGTTCTTGCGGGTAGCATCGCAAACGAGGACGTGTTGCGTTACAAAGCAAGCGTTTCCTGAAAGGACTATTAAAATGAAAACACACCCAGTCAGACGATTCTTTGTGGATTCCTTGCAGGTATTGGTTTTCGCAGACAGAGCAAAAATGGGTAGAGCTGCTGGTCAGGCAGTAGCTGAGAAGATGCGTGTTTTACTTGAAAAGCAAAACGAAGTCCGCATGATATTTGCCGCCGCGCCATCGCAAAACGAGTTTCTGACTGAGCTGGCCAGAACAACGCAGATCGATTGGGCGCGGGTGACGGCGTTTCACATGGACGAGTACTTAGGGCTTCCTGGGGAGGCGCCGCAGGGATTCGGAAGATTTCTGCGAGAACGGCTATTTGACAAAGTCCCGTTCAAGGCCGTGAATTATATCAGGGCAGCCGCATCAGATGTTCAGGATGAATGCAAGCGCTATGCCGGACTGTTGAGAGAGGCCGCAATTGACATTGTTTGCCTGGGAATAGGCGAAAATGGACACATCGCCTTCAATGATCCGCCAGTTGCTGATTTCAATGACCCTGAATGGGTGAAGGTCGTGGAGTTGGACGAAAGATGCCGCCAGCAGCAGGTGAACGACGGCTGTTTTGCAGCGATTGAAGACGTTCCTGAGCAGGCGATAACATTAACCGTACCGACCTTGATGTCCGCCGAAGCTTTGTTCGGGGTGGTACCCGGGCCAGCCAAGGCGCAGGCCGTTTGCCACGCCCTCAGCGGGCCAATTGATCCGGTCTGTCCAGCGTCCATTCTGCGCAGGCATCAGAATGCGGTATTGTTTCTTGATGTAGATTCGGCGGCAAAACTAATTAGCACGAACTAAGAATAACGTATTTATGTAAAGGAAAAGCCGATATGTCATATTTAGATGATCTGTTTGGACTTGATGGTAAAGTTGCCGTTGTGATTGGCGGCAGTGGCGTTCTTGGTGGGGCCATGGCAGAAGGCTTAGCCAGAGCAGGCGCGAAGGTGGCTATCTTAGGGCGTACAGAGACGAAGATTGAGAGGCAGGCAAATGCGATAAAAAGCGATTTGGGTGGTGAGGCGCTAGCTGTTCAGGCAGACGCCAGCGACAAGCTGGCATTGCAACGAGCTAGAGATGAGATTGTCACGACCTGGGGGCGCATAGACATTCTCATCAACGCACCGGGTATCAATTCAACCACGCCATTTTTTGAAATTCGTGAAGACGAATGGGAAAACATACTGAGCATCAACCTTAAGAGCATGTTCCTTTCCTGCCAGATTCTTGGTAGACAAATGGTTGAACAGGGCGATGGCGGCAGCATTATCAATATTTCTTCGGCTTCGTCCGGGCCACCTCTTTCCAAGGTGTTTACCTACGGTGTTTCAAAAGCGGGCGGCAACAACCTCACACAATTTCTGGCCCGGGAATTAGCGCCGTACAAGATTCGGGTGAATGCCATTGCTCCGGGATTCTTTCCAGCGGAGCAGAATCGTAGGATACTTACAAAAGAACGCACCGAAGCTATCTTTCGTCACACACCCATGGGTCGTTTTGGAGATGCTCAGGAGTTGGTGGGTGCGACTATCTGGCTGGCTTCAGAAAAGGCGTCGTCATTTGTAACCGGGGCCATCATCCGTGTGGATGGAGGCTTCTCGGCAATGACTATCTAAAAGAAGTGGATAATTGAGACCGTAGATACTAACTTTTGACGTAGGAGGACTTGAATGGAAAAGCAAAATATTGGTTTGATTGGATTAGCCGTGATGGGAGAAAATCTTATACTGAATATGGAAAGCCATGGTTTTTCCGTAGGCGTTTTCAACCGTACAGTAAGCAAAGTAGATAATTTCATAAATGGACGTGCCAAGGGCAAAAATATTCACGGTCATCATAGTATTGAAGAGTTGGTGGCTAACCTTGAAAAACCGCGCAAGGTCATGCTCATGGTTAAAGCTGGCAAACCTGTTGACGAGTTCATAGAGTTGCTTTTACCACATTTGGAGCCGGGCGACATCATTATTGACGGCGGTAACAGTCACTTTCCGGATTCTATCCGCAGGACAAAATACTTGAAAGAAAAAGGCGTTTTGTTTATTGGAACCGGTGTTTCCGGTGGCGAAGAAGGCGCGCTGACCGGACCTTCCATTATGCCTGGTGGCGCACCGGAGGCGTGGCCACATGTGAAGCCAATCTTCCAGTCCATCGCCGCCAAGGTTGACGATGGCTCACCATGCTGTGAATGGGTTGGCAGCGACGGTGCTGGGCATTTTGTGAAAATGGTGCACAACGGCATCGAGTACGGCGACATGCAAATGATTAGCGAGAGTTATTCCATTATGAAAAATGCCTTGGGAATGAGTCCGAGTGAAATGCAGTCGGTTTTTGCTGAATGGAACAAGGGAGAACTGGACAGCTATCTTATTGAAATCACAAGCGACATTATGGGTAGGAAAGATGAGGAGACCGGCAAGCCACTGGTTGAGGTTATTTTGGATGCCGCAGGCCAAAAGGGAACCGGCCGATGGACCAGTCTCGAAGCACTGAACTTAGGCGTACCCGCACCAACCGTGGTGGAAGCGGTTCTTGCCAGAGCTATGAGCGCAATCAAGGAAGAAAGGGTCGCGGCTTCCAGGGAATTGAAGGGACCAGAAATCAGGTTCGAGGGTGACAAGGCAGAATTTATCGAGATGATTCGTAAAGCTTTGTATGCTTCGAAGATTTGTTCCTACGCACAAGGCTTTCAACTAATGCGAGTCGCCGCAGATCAGTACAATTGGGACCTCAATTATGGCGACATCGCTTTGATGTGGCGTGGAGGCTGTATTATCAGAGCGCAATTCCTTGGTAAGATCAAAGAAGCATTTGATAAACAACCCGATCTACCCAATTTGTTATTAGGCAGCTACTTCAAAAGTGCTATTGAGAAAAACCAGAAAGCCTGGCGCACGGTGGTTGCAAAAGCCGTGGAATGGGGCATCCCCGCGCCGGCATTTAGCAGCGCGCTTGCTTATTACGATGGCTATCGGAGTGAAAGGTTGTCTGCCAATTTATTGCAGGCCCAGAGAGATTACTTCGGTGCCCATACATACGAAAGAATCGATAAACCGCGAGGAGAATTTTTTCATACAAACTGGACGGGTAGAGGCGGTACGACCTCATCAACGACCTATAATGTGTGACCAACCTCCAAAACACAGAATGAGCTTGAGATCCCGCTTGCGTGCTTTTCCAGGTCCTAAGTGTAGTTAGAGCATGGGTAGCAATGTGATAGTTGGAAAGGGTTCGAAAGATAAAGCGTTAACCGAAGCAGAAGTTTTTGAGCTGTGCGCGGAGGCGTTTTCACGGCAAAGTTTAGACGGAAAACGCGTTCTCGCTATTATACCTGATCACACGCGTACCGCTCCGATAGACATGATGTTTCGCGTGGTGTATGAATTACTTGCTGACCGTGTGCAGCTTTTGGATTTTATCGTCGCCTTGGGCACGCATCCGCCATTGAGTGATGAGCGAATTTATCAACTGGTCGGCATTAGCTCGGAGCAGCACACCACTAAATATGCCAAAGCCAGATTTTTCAACCATCAATGGAATGCGCCAAAGCAACTCAAGCATATCGGAACAATCTCTGAGGACGAAGTGGCTCAGATCTCTAATGGCTTGATGCGGCAAAAGGTTGATGTAACAATCAACCAAATGGTCTTTGATTACGATTTGCTCATGATTATCGGGCCAACCTTCCCACATGAAGTCGTAGGATTTTCCGGTGGGAATAAATACCTATTTCCTGGTATTGCGGGCCGAGAAATAATTGACATGTTTCACTGGTTGGGTGCCTTGATTACGAGTCCAGTGGTTATCGGCACAAAATACACACCGGTGCGTAAGGTGGTGGACAAAGCTGCGTCATTTTTGCCAATGGAGCGCCTCTGTTTGAGTCTGGTTGTGAAAGGATCGCGGCTGGCAGGCCTCTATATCGGAACACCGGAAGAGGCCTGGGAGGCAGCGGCGGGCTTATCTGAAAAACTGCACATAATCTATAAAGAGCGTCCATTTCGGCAAGTTCTTTCGTGTGCCCCCCAGATGTATGATGACCTGTGGACTGGCGGCAAGTGCACCTATAAACTCGAGCCAGTGGTGGCTGACGGTGGCGAACTAATCATCTATGCCCCGCATATCATGGAGGTCTCAGTAACGCACGGGGCCATCATTGAACGAATTGGTTACCACGTCCGGGATTATTTTTTGAAACAAATGGATAGATTTCAAAATATTCCAGGGGGGGTGCTTGCACACTTAACGCACGTGAAGGGAGTTGGCACTTTTGAGAATGGCATTGAAAAGCCGCGCATAAACGTAACCCTGGCCACCAAAATTCCAAAGCACGTGTGCAAGAAGATAAATCTCGGATATCGAGACCCGAAATCGATTAACATCGAAGAGTGGCAAAACCGGGAAGAGCAAGGCGTTTTATATGTGGCCCAAGCTGGTGAGATGCTGTATCGTTTGAAACACGATCCATTTAGAATTACTTAGATGAAAATATGGTTAAGTTAGGAGAGCATATCTTATGTCTGATATGAAAGCTGAATTACGGAACTTAGAACCAAAACATCCTTTTTTGATCGCTATTGATTCCGATGGGTGCGTCTTTGATTCAATGGAGATCAAACACAAGGAATGTTTCATTCCGAATATCATCAAATACTGGCATCTACAGCCGGTATCAAAATATGCGCGTGCCGCAGCCGAGTTCGTCAATCTCTATTCAAAATGGCGCGGCACAAATCGTTTTCCTGCCCTCATAAAGACCTTTGACTTGCTTCGTGAGTGGCCGGCGGTGCAAAAACGGCATGTGGAGATTCCGAGGGCTCAGCCCCTCCGCGACTGGATTGAAAAAGAAACAGCGCTTGGCAATCCCACACTGAAAGCCGAGGTTGAGAGAACGGGTGACGCTGTTTTGACACGAGCCCTGCAATGGAGTGAGGCGGTTAACGCGACCGTCGCTGACATCGTACATGGGGTGCCGCCTTTTCCCTATGTTCGGGAGAGTCTGGAAAGAATTTGTAAAAGTGCAGATGTCATCGTATGCTCCTCTACGCCTGTGGAAGCATTGCGCCGGGAGTGGGCAGAACATGATATTGCCAAGTTCACACGTGTAATTGTCGGTCAGGAAATGGGCAGCAAAAAGGAACATCTTCAATTGGCATCTGAGGGAAAATACCAAAAGGACCAGGTACTCATGATCGGTGATGCCATAGGTGATTTGAAAGCAGCAAAGGCAAATAAAGCGCTCTTCTTTCCAATCAACCCAGCAGATGAAGAAGCCTCCTGGGAGCTGTTTTTTAATGAGGGCGCCAATAAGTTCTTCAACGGAGAATTTGATTCAAAATATGAGGCGACCCTAACTAAAGAATTTGAAAAAAGGCTGCCGGAAATACCGCCGTGGAAGAAGTAGTATCGCTGTAAAACCTCAGTTACGGTGAGGTAACCAGCCGTACTCGTCCACAGACTGTATGAAAAGTCAAACTCTGCGGTTGTTGTCATTCAGGAGGAATCTTTTTTTATTGGACGTAAGATCATGTTTATTAAAAAGATTCTTCCAG
>JBHIAW010000178.1:0-5711 GCA_046758765.1 bacterium | reverse complement strand
AAAGCCGCTTCTTATTAATGAGAGTTGTTATTGCTTGACGGATTTTTTAAAAAGTTAATTAAAGCTGCCGACTATACACAAAAATATAATCTAACGAGCGTTCCCATTTTGTGTGATCCAGAATATCGGGTTTATGAGGCTTATGGACTATTAGAAGGAAAAGAATCTCAAATAGTATATGATGCGCCAGAACAGTTTTTTACGTCGAGACTACGAAGCTGGTGTGAATTTAGCAAAGGCTCGTCGTGAGGCGGACCGGCCACTTGTCGATAACGGCTGGCTCCTATCCCAGCGCGGCGGAGCCGCAATTGCAAATTGAAAAATGCAAAATGCAAATTGAAAAATTAATTTCGCACCTCTCAATAATGACGCCGAAGGCAAATGACTTGAATGGCTTAATGACTCGCCGTGGTAAAACTGTGATTAGGGTGGCACAAAATTTTTTGCAAAATAAACGAAGATTTAACTCTCAACAGACTAGAGGCGAAAACTGAAAGAGCAAACAACTAAAGAACATTTCAATACAAAAACTAAGGATTTGGCACTCTGATTAAATAGGGACTTGCTTAGATTCATACACAATTGAAAGGAGGTGATTCTAATATGGCAAAGGTACTCCGTTGTCGTGATGTTGGCTTTGATTGTGATGGTGTTGTGCGCGCTGAGACAGAAGAGGAGGTGTTGAAAATGGCTGCTGAACACGCTCAATCGGTGCATAACCTTAAGGAGTTGTCGGACGCGGTTGTGCAAAAAGTGAAGGAAGCTATCCGCGATGAATAAATTACCATTTAGGAAATAGGCAATAATGATTGCAATATTCGCATTATTATGGTCAATCTTGTAGTCCGTGCAACAATCAAAGTTTAGGGCAAATTGCTAAAGAGCCGTGTGGTGTGCAAAATCAAAGTCAATGCGTCTTGGCTAAAATGGGCTTCAACCTGACAAAACCGCCGTTGCCATTTGGCTAAATTGCATGCTTTCTCTTTGCGGTTTTGCAGGTCAAGCCCAAAGTCATCAGGCTGAATGAGCCTTGTATTTATTGGAAACATTTGTGCAAAGGCTTTTATTCTTTCCATTTGATTTTATCAGAAGTAATTCTATATTATTAGAGTGTTGGTCTTTCAAAACGGAGGAGGAATAGTTGTGAAAACTCAGCTTTCCTTATTAGCCCCTGCCTATTACAAAGCCAGCACAAAATTTTATCAACGGCGATTTAAGTAAGGAGATCACATAATATGGAATTTCAAAACAAAGGCATTTGCAGATTCTGTTTAAAGACATTTTCGGGCCCTTCTATGGGCAGACACCTTTTAGCTTGTAAGACAAAACAACAAAAGGATTTAGATAAGATAAATAATTTAAAAGAAATTTATCACATCAAAATTTCGGCTTATGAACCATTCTGGCTTCACATTGAAATGGATTCAAATGCGACTCTTTTTGACCTTGATGAGTTTTTGAGAGATATTTGGTTAGAATGCTGCGGCCACCTAAGTGAATTTAAGATTAATGGAGCCAGATATATAGGGTATGAAGAGGAAGATGGTATCTGGCAAACCGAATCAAAATCGATGGACATCAAACTCAACCAAGTCCTAAACGTTAAAGATAAATTTGAGTATTCGTATGACTTTGGGTCTACTACTTATGTCCAAGGGCACATATTGCATGCAAGAGAAGGCATATTAGATGGAAAAATCAGAATCTTAGCACGGAACAACCCACCGTTATTTCAATGCGAAAACTGTCAAAACATAGCAACTGAAATATGTGTTCAATGCGAAGAGGCGTACTGCGACAAATGTATAAGCGTTCATGACTGTGAAGAAGATTTCTTTCTTCCTGTCGTTAATTCTCCGAGAATGGGGGTTTGTGGTTATGTGGGTGAATACGATTTTGACAAATTTGATTTAACTGCCTGAGGGCTGTCTAATCTTATTGCAGGCGCCAAAAAACAAGACATGCAGATCGTGTAGCAATGGTTGTCTCAAACATTTGGCAAATTTAGAAGAGCTTAGATGCGAAGCATATGCTGTAAGTCTATGTAAATACATGTGACAGCCTAACTCAGCGTTTGCAGCGAGAATTGGACAGCAAAGACCAAATTCGAATCGCAGTTAAAGCCGAAGCGGTTTTAGCCATTCTTTCACTGATCGAATCAGGCGTGGTTGAGTTCATTTCTTCCGAATCGTTGATCTTCGAGGCAGTACGCAATCCAGCGGCTTAATTACCCTTCCGGTTTCAAAATAACTCCCTTGTTTTGGTGACCGTTCATTCTTATGGTAATCGGTTTCTTAAATTGAAGCCATCTGGTGTAACTCGTTTCTTCCACTGCTTCTTGTTGTAATAGCCACTGCCAATCGATATAACCATCGTTTTTGTATGAATTAACCGTGAAATATCCTACCATGAAAGAGCAAAGGTTGTGAAAGAAATGTGAACCCTGCGAGGGCGTAACATTAAAATCCTTAAAGCCAGCTTCTACGATTGCCCTGGCCCCCGAGATTTGTTCCCAATTTATCGGGATGCCCATCCACGGGTCTAATGAACCCCAACGGCCCACACCTATCAAAAGGTAAGGTCGGTTTTGCGATAATAATTTCATATTAAATCTGTTAACTTCTTTGGCAACTTCACGACTCTTTGATCTGTCGAAACGATTCATATCAACAACGACGATGTCATAGACATCACGAATGATACCATTTCCCAAAACCATATTGCTCTGACAGATGGCTTTTTCTAAATCTACCTTGTCTACATTCAATGCCTCCAATTCACGACTCAACACCATTGGTCGCATTTGCAATAATCCGAACTCTTTTGGTTCGCCTTCAGGTGCAGACATATTAACAGCAAACTCAATTTCTATAGGTGTGCCCATGCCATGACTTCCGATTCTCAACAGATTTTGGAGTATCTCTGGTAAAGGCAACAGCTTATTCTTTAAAATGGGCGCAAAAGTAACCAGTCGAATGCCACTCCTTGAGACGCCGTCATAAATTGCATTGTTTTCATGGCAATAAGTAGAACCCACATATTTTAGGGTTCCGTCATTTTCTGCTGCTTCTAATCCATATTTTTTGATGAACTCACAGTCTGTTGTACGCGGATTTTCAATTGGTTTATTCAATTCTAAGGCAAAAAATTCACGTTGATTGTTTTTAACGGCTTCTGCGGTGGAAAAGAATTGCGGCAGGTGAGTCGGATATCTTGGACAAAACCTGACAGTCAGTCCACCATCTACAACCGTCTTGCCTAAGCCTAAAGCAACCGAGACAAAACCATCGGTTGAATTTTGCGGTGCAATTGGGTAAAAATTGTACGATTTAGCCACGCCCGCAAAATCAGGATAAAAGCGGTCGCCGTGGTTGGCGCCTACCATCTTCTGAATGATAACCCCCATCTTTTCTTCTTCAAGACGGTAGGAAGTCACCTTGAAATAGCTCTTTGCGCTTTGATAAAAAGTAGAGGCGTAAACCCTTTTAACGGCGTTCAATAACTCTCGAAGACGAAACCGCCGATTCTGATGATTATTTGGCAGCATATACGTGTCATAGATACCAGCAAATGGATGATACTGTGAATCTTCCAATAGACTCGATGAACGAACAGCGATGGGGACACGAATCAAATCGAGAAAGGTAGCCAAATCCTCTATGATCTTCTCAGGAAATTTTTTTGCCTTTAAGAATCTTTTAGTGATCTCGCGGTCATCTGTTGCATTTAGGGCAAAATTGCGCAGATCGTTTTCGTCAAGGAACTGATCAAATACATCTGTTCCTATGACCACACAAGGCGGTACATAAATCTTAACATTATCAAATTTCTCATTTATTTTGTAGCTGTAAATCAAAGTGTTTAGGAAACTTAAACCACGCGCTTTTCCTCCAAGTGAACCGCCTCCAATACGAGCAAAACTAATGTAAGGATAAAACGATTCTTTTTTGAAATCCGTTATGATTCCTCTTTGTCGGATCCTCCTGTATTCTCTTAATGAAGAAACCAAATCGTCTCTTAGAGCTTCCAGTGACGGAAAGTCCGAAACTTTGCGTGGTCGTAATTTATGTGCTAGCCAGAACTCGGTTCTGGCTTTTAACCAATTCGAAAAGTGATTTCGCTCACCATGATATCGGATGCTCTCTTCGGGCACACTATGCAGTTGTTTTTCTAATGAAATTAGGTCCTGCGCCCGACCAACTTCTTTACCCTCGGGAGTGCGGAATACAAAATCACCAAAGCCAAAATTGTCCAGCATAAACTGACGCAACTCACGCAGAAAGGTAGGAGATTGCTTTAATAAGAATGCAGCTCCAACATCATAAACCCGCTCTTCATTTTCAGGCAAATCAGACTGAAGCAAGATTGGAATATCCCCATGCTCATGCTTGACCCTTTTGGCGAAATCGAAACCTGCCTGAGGGTCGGCCTTCCCTTCGTGCTTGAAATCAATATCTGAGATAATTCCCAGCACGTAATCCTTATATTTGGAAAAATAACTCCAAGCTTCTTCATAGTCTGTACACAAAAGAATTTTAGGTCGCGCCCTCATGCGCAAAAACTTATGGGATATGTTAATTCCTTCTGAAATCAGGCGATGCGACTGTTTAAATAACTCCATGTAAATGAGAGGTAAGACCGAAGAATAATATTGGACGTTATTTTCAATCAAAATTATCAATTGCACACCAATAGTCTGAGTATCATGTTCAACATTTAGACGGTCTTCCAACTGTTTGATAATAGCAATAATAATACGAAAATCACCTTGCCAAATAAATACGCTATCAAATACAGAGGTGTCGTGGTATAATAACAAATCTGTCAGTTCTCGATTGTCATAAGCTAATAGTACCACCGGGATGTCAAGTTTAGATTGCCGAACCAACTTTGCGAAAGTGTGTGCCGGCATATCTTCAACGTGCAAGGTCGTGATAATCAAATCAAATCGTTTTTTCTTCTGAATTAGCTTGATTGCTTCTCTGCCGCTCGATACCTGCGTCAATTCTGGAGCATGACTAAGATTCAGGCCCTGATACTCACCACGAATGAGCTCATAGAGTCTTCCATCTTCTTCAAATAAGTATAAGTCGTACAAACTTGAAACCAGCAGAATGTCCATAATTCTATACTGCATCAGGTTTTGAAATTCATGGAAGCCCGTACCGTATCCACGTTTCGCCCAGAGCGGATCAAAGAGATCCAAAGTGTATTTAGCGTCGTTCTTCATATCACTCTCACCTAATTTTCAAAAGATCGCTTATGATAAATCTTTTACAGTAAAATTATGCTTGGTGCTTATTACGTTTAACCATCAATAATTAAAGAAGTGCCACAATTTTAGATGACTACGGTCTTTTCTTAGAAGCCATCGCAATCCCGACAGGTAAATATCGAGATTGCTTTAAATGTCGGAAACGTTACTACCGTTACTTGAAAGCGCGATTTCGCAGTGTAAGTCAACTCGTCTCGATTGAACGGCTTACATCAGCCGACTTTGCCGCCTTGGTGGGCGGCATCGCAAACAAGGACGTGTTGCATTACAAGCCTGACTACGTTGAGCGTTTCCTAAAAGTTCGCGCAACAAAAAAGAATGTTGCTTTGAAGGTCGGAAACGTTGCTACCGTTACCTGAAAGCGCGATTTCGCCGTGTAAGTCAACTCGTCTCGATTGAACGGCTTACATCAGCCGACTTTGCCGCCTTGGTGGGC
>JBHIAW010000177.1:0-5725 GCA_046758765.1 bacterium | reverse complement strand
GTCTCGATTGTACTTTTCACACCCTCTGTTAACTTGGGAACGAGATTTTCCTGACCAAGACTGAGGTTTTACAAATTTTTGTGTACATGACCTTTCCTTATAATCTGGATCATAAAAACTATTTGACAAAGAAGGGAGAGTTATTTATATTTTGTAAAATCCATAAAGAGGGGTAGCATGTCTTATTTGCTTCGAAAAGCAATTGACGTTCGCAAGGGGGAGGCAAGTCGTACGCTTATCATGTTTAGCTATATATTTTTGATCCTTGCCTCTTACTATGTCCTCAAACCAATGACCCGAGCTCTATTTCTTAAAAACTTAGGACCAACTCAACTGCCTTTTGTTTACATGTTAGTGGCATTTGTAGTTGGCATGGTTGCAATGATCTACGCAAGACTTGCAGCTAATCTTCGTCTTAATAAACTGATTCTTGGAACAACGCTTTTCCTAATGTCCAATTTAGTTATATTCTGGTGGTTACTCACCATCGACATAAATTCGGCGTGGCTTTATTACGGGCTCTATGTTTGGACCAGCATATACGGTATATTAACGACTTCTCAATTCTGGCTATTGGCAAACTACATTTATAACCCACGTGAAGCCAAACGCCTCTTTCCACTTTTGGCGGCCGGTGCAATCCTGGGCGGTATTTCTGGTGGCCATTTTACTCGTTTATTGGTGAAGCAAATTGGAGGCACAGCCAATCTAGGATTATTCTGCATTGGATTTCTTGGAATTACCATTTTTTTGATGAATCTTGCCTGGCAACGGCGAGAGCAGTCGTTACAAAGCGCTGGCCGTGCGGCTGGAACCTCAATTGATGAGAAATTCACCAAAGTTCTACGGGAAGTGTTTACTCTCATACGTAACTCACGGCATCTCGCATTGCTGATGGGTATTGTGGCAATGACTGTTATGGTATCTCAGATTGCCGACTTCCAGTTTAGCACTTATGCCAGTGAAAAGATCGAAGGGACCGATAATCTCACCAAATTCTTCGGATTGTGGCTTTCTAACCTGAGCGTGTTCTCACTCATTTTCCAAGTACTTTTTGCGGGCGCCATCATTCGTCGTTTTGGTGTCGGGGTTTCGGTACTCTTCTTACCTTTGGTTATGTTATCCACCTCGATCGGGGTTTTTCTGGGATATGGGCTGATTTCTATTTTGGCCATTAAGATAGGTGATGGGGCGTTTCGCCATTCAATCAACAAAGCTGGAATTGAACTTCTTTTTTTACCCATTCCATCAGACGTAAAAAAGAAAACAAAAGCCTTCATAGATATGTTTGCCGACCGACTTGCACGAGGGATATCGGGATTACTGCTGCTTATTTTCTATACCTGGTTAGGACTGAGCGTAGCCCAAATTAGTCTTGTTTCTTTGGTTTTGGTTAGTATCTGGTTAGTATTAGCATTAGCAACCCGCCGCGAGTACGTAGATTCTTTCAGGCAAGCTTTGACAAAGCGTCGTATTGATACTGATTTGCTGACAGTCTCAATAAAAGACGAGGCAACTATCAACTCACTCATTGTAGCTCTTGCGAGTCGAAACCAACGTCAGGTTGTTTATGCCCTGCAACTTTTGGAGTCGGTAGAAGGAGTGGACCTGGTGCCGCCCTTAAGACCTTTGCTGCAGCACTCGTCCGCGGATATACGACTGCATACTCTTCGACTACTAGGGAAATGTGGTAACGGTGAACTTCTTTCTGATATAAAAGCAAGTTTGCATGATGCAGATCAAGAAGTCCGGCGTGAGGCTGTACGGTATTACATAAAACATTCCTCGGAACAGACAACCGAATTGGTTAGGAAGTGGCTAGATGATAAAGATAGGGGCTTACGTGGTGCAGCACTTTATTGTATCGCCGAACAACCGGACATAGCGGCTGAGTTATTGACGCAAGATGTAATTCAGTCTTTCATAAATGGGAACCGTGAAGACCGTGCACAAATCGCGGAAGCCCTTGGCATCCTTGGAAATCCTCAATACAGTTCTTTACTCCCTGAGCTTATCCAAGATCAGGATCCTGAAGTACGTTTACGAGCCATAGCGAGTGCCGGAAGGGTTCGCGCAAAAGAATTTATTCCACTGCTAATTCGCCATTTGGGAGACCGCAGCAACCGGAAAGCGGCGAGAGAAGCACTGGCCGCTTTTGGGGACGACATTGTGAGTACTCTCTCTGATTACCTTAATGATACGCAGGTCGCCATTTCTGTTCGACGTGGTATCCCACGAGTACTAAGTCTAATAGGAAGTCAGCGCTCGGTAGAGGTGCTTCTTAACTCATTGCCTCAGCCAGATGAAGCTCTAAGGTATGAGATAATCAAGTCTTTAAATAAACTCCGCGCTCGTTTTCCAGGGCTACACTTTGACAAACGCGTCGATGAAGCATTAGTCCACGAGGTACGCAAACACTATCTTCTATTAGCCGCGTTGCACAAAGCAAACAGTGAAGAGGACCGCCAGGGTAAATGTTCTGAGCTTTTGCAACGTGCTGTACGTGAACGCTTAGATGATTACCTTGAACGCATTTTTCGCTTATTGGGGCTAAGATACCCGCCACGCGACATATACAATGTCTACACAGCCACGACCAGCACGAACCGGTTGATTCGTGCAAATGCTGTTGAATTCTTAGACAACTTTTTATCGAATGATCTAAAGCACATGCTAGTGCCACTGGTCGAAGATATGGCCGTTGAAGAAGTACTGCAGCAGGCAGACGGCCATTTGAAAGTCCAATTAAACACTCGCCACGAAGCATTAAAAACCTTAGCTACGGACAGCGATCCCTGGCTGCGAGCTTGCACCTTGTATGAAATCGGCAGGTGCGGGCTATTAAATGAATTCAGACCGCTAGTTAAACAAGCGCAAAAAGATCAGGATTGCATTGTTCAAGAGACGGCAAATGTGGTATTGAAGCGTTATTCTTAAATGGAACAAACGATTGTATTCAATTATTGAAAAAGTAATCTTTTTACAAGACATCGACGTTTTTTCTGAAGTGCGTACTGAAGATTTGGCGCATCTCGCTGCCATTGCCGAGGAGGTGTCATTTATGCCGGGCGCCCATATTTATGTCGTCAATGAATCGGCGGACGCACTGTATTTGATCATCGATGGCAAGGTTCGACTGGATCGTGACAAACAAGAAATTGCTGTGTACGGCGCACGCGAGGCCATTGGCACCTGGTCTTTATTTGATAACCAACCGCGGTTGGCTACGGCGACGGCCATTGAAGAAACACAGACTTTGAGAATCGACCGAGAAGATTTTTATGATCTGCTCTCTGATCACGTGCGAATCGCTGAGGCGGTTTTCAGAGCACTGGCGAGACGCCTGCGTGCATTGGTTGAGCGCATTTGACTCTAACATCTTTAATATATTTATTGGGTTCACGGTGATTCTTAAAAGCCACCAAAGACGCTCAGCCTTTTTCAGAAGGTTCGCGTCTTTCTAAACGGAACAAACGCTAACCCCGAATGCTTTCGGGGTTAGCGTTACTTAAAAGGAGATTTTCAATGTCTCAAAGCACCGAAGAAAGTAACAAACAACGAGTTCTGATTCTCGATGACGAACAGATGGTGTTAACCAGTTTAAGTTCTTTCTTGACCCTCGAGACCGATTACGAGGTCGTAACATTCAGCTCGCCCGAGGAGGCGCTTAAGTATGTTGAACAAAACCCGACAGACTTAGTCATATCTGACTATCTTATGCCAGAGATGGATGGAATCGCGTTTTTAGCTAAAGTGAAAGAAATTAACCCGCATGCGACCCGTATTATTCTAACTGGCTATGCTGACAAGGAGAATGCCATTAAAGCTATCAATGATGTGGGCCTATACCAGTACATAGAAAAACCATGGGACAATGACAACCTGAAAATCGTGATTCGCAACGGTTTAGAGAAGAAAAAGCTTGTACAAGAACTTCAAACCAAAGTAGCTGAGATTCAACGCGCTTATTCGGACCTGCAAGGCCTACACCGTGAAATACTAAAAGCATTTGTCTAAATCTTACTAAACTTGGATTAGAGATTAAAGATGGCAACCAAAAGTAACATCACTTATGCTCAATTGATAACGTTGTATGAAGTGAGCAGGAAAATCAACACCCAGCTCAATCTTCAAAAGCTTCTGGACGAAATCATGGATTTGGCGATACAGCTTTTACATGCTGAAAAGGGTCTCATTCTTTTCCGTCATCAAGAGCCCGGAGAATTTTCTGTACAAGTGGCTCGAGCGATGGACAAACGGACGATTGAGGATGTAGTGAAATGGAGTCGTTCAATCATAAGAAAAGTTGAGAGCAAAGGGGAGCCGGTGCTTCTGCAGAATGTTCCAGAAACTAAGGGTATAGATACCAGCTCCAGCCTGATGCGCTACAAAATCAAGTCAGTCATTTGCGTCCCGCTGCGCTCAAGAAGTCAACTACTTGGCACCATCTATCTTGATACAACCAATACTAAACATTTTTTTACCAAGGAAGACCTTATCTTTCTCGAAGCGTTTGCTAACCTTGCTGGAATTGCCATTGAAAACGCAAGGAGCTACCAAGAGATCGAGAATCTGAATACGAATCTCGAACAACTTGTAGAAAAGCGAACCCAGGAGCTCCATCAAAAAAACAAAGAACTGATCGATGCCTACCAAGAGCTTAAGAATACCCAACTGCAATTGATCCGATCAGAAAAGATGGCTTCTCTAGGTCTACTGGTAGCTGGCATTGCCCACGAAATAAACACACCACTTGGCTCCATCAACAGCAACCTCGACATGTTTTTACGGGGATTTCAAAAGTTGCGGCAAAGCTTCGACCCACAAACTGAACCCTCGGCTGTACCCATAAAGACTGTAGAGGTACTTGAGAATCTTTCAAAAATCAACAAGACCGCCTGCGAGCGGATTACGGGAATCGTGAAAACTCTAAGAAATTTTGCCCGACTCGATGAAGAAGAACTTAAGACCGTGGACATTCACGAGGGCATCGATAGTTCCCTTTTGCTAATCGGACATTTGTCGCGAGACCGCATCGAAGTCGTTAAAGAGTACGGCAAGCTTCCGCAACTTTGCTGTTATGCCAGTCAGCTAAACCAGGTATTTATGAATCTATTGGTAAATGCGTGTCAGGCCATCGAGGGAAAGGGACAAATAAAAATTCGTACTTTTTTCAAAAATGGCACTATTCATGTACAGATCAGCGATACAGGAAAGGGTATACCAAAAGAAGACCTGAGTAAAATTTTTGATCCCGGATTCACCACAAAAGGAGTTGGCGTCGGCACCGGGCTTGGTCTATCCATTACCTACAGAATTGTCGAAGACCATCACGGCACCATAGAAGTTGAAAGCAAAGTTGGCAAGGGAACAACTTTTACGGTGCGATTACCTTGCAATAAATAAGCTTTAATCACTCAAAAATTAAATATCTTGGTAACTTATTTAGTGAATCTTAGGCGATTTATTATGAGAGCAGAACATCGGATTTCCAGAAATTATCGAATGAATAAAATCTGCAAATCCGATAATGTCTGATAATTCGTGGCTCTATCTGTTTCTGTCATGAAAACATAACAGCTTCGAACGAGTCCGCTCGCGTTTGTCAACCATTTGCATGCAAGACCAGTGATTTCAAAGAACAAATTTGCTTTATTTTATCAAATCTTCGCAACTATTCAGCCTGTCATTCCCGAACGCTTTCATCGGGAATCCATAAGTCATG
>JBHIAW010000176.1:0-5969 GCA_046758765.1 bacterium | reverse complement strand
TGAAGATGTGATCACCACGGGTGGCTCGGTGCTCGAGGTATTAGATTTGATCAAAAAATTGCGTGCCGAGCCCGTGGGAGTTGGCTGTCTGGTTGATCGAAGTGGCGGTAAAGTGGATTTCGGCACAGAACTGTTTTCTTTAATTTCGCTAAATATCGAATCTGTTCGGTCTGATTCGTGCCAACTTTGTAAACAAGGCGTGCAGTTAACCAAACCTGGGAGTAGGAGATTTGTTTGATGGTTAAGGTTCGCGTTCCGGCATCGACGTCTAATTTGGGTTCGGGTTTCGACGCATTTGGCTTAGCGCTGCAGTTGTATCTCTCAATAGAGATGGAAAGGTCTCCTTATGGATGGCAGATTTTGACACTGGGCGAAGGAGCAAAAGAGATTCCTTCAAATGAGGAAAACCTGATTGTTAAATCGGCCAAAAAAGTTTTTGAAAAACTAAGTGAACCATTACCCGGACTCAAAATGAAGATCGAAAATCAAATACCACTATTTCGTGGGCTTGGAAGCAGTGGAGCTGCAACGATTGCGGGCTTGCTTGGCGCAGTGCAACTTGCCAATTCAGGCTTAACCAACCAGGAAATTTTGACTTTGGCTAATGAAATCGAAGGGCACCCAGAAAACGCCGCCTCTTCCCTTTTAGGCGGACTCACCATCAATTGCGTTGACAAGGGCCAGGTTATTTCCAAAAAAGTCGATGTGGATAAGAATCTAAGAGCCGTACTCCTTATTCCCGATGTTGCCATTTCCACACATGACGCTCGCAGGGCCTTGCCACGAACGGTCTCGCATAAAGATGCTGTATTTAACCTTCAAAGGAGTGCCTTGTTAGCTCATGCTTTTATTACAAGAGATTACGAAGCCTTGAGAGTGGCCATGCAGGACAAACTTCATCAGCCTTTTCGGAAAAAGCTCATGCCGGCTTATGATGAATTCGAGTCTATTGCCTACCAAAACGGTGCAATTGGGGTCTGTATTAGCGGTTCTGGGTCGACTATATTGGGATTGACTCTCGGTAAACTTGGAGAAGGGAAACAATTGCAAAACTTTTGGCAGGCAAAAGCTCAGGAATTAAACATAAACGCTAAAGTACTGAGGATCGGAATTGACAATACAGGAGTTCGAATTATCAAATAACTTCTCCTACACCAAGAAAATTACCTACTGAGGAATTGAAGGAGACACCTCCCCACATGCCAAACTCCCTCATGCCGCTTTTCAGCCTGAATGGCGCTTTCAAAGTCGAAGAATTGCTTTGATCGGAGTGGTTCGTAGCACGGCCACTGCCCTTGGCTTGCGCAAACGCATCTCCATGGCTAAGACTCATAAAGTGCCGCGCAACTAAGAGCTGAATCGCAGCAAGAAAGTATTTCATTTAGCGAAAACAAAAATAGGGGGATAGACTAATCAAAGAGGAAGCGTTCCTAAGACAGCAATTGGGTTTCGCTTAGTGCAAACTTCAAGTTGTTTACCTAAAGGATGCGGTAGTTTTTTAACCCCAAATAAAGTTCGTGCGCCGTTACTTTAACAATACCCGCCGTGGGCACGGCCAAAAGCATTCCAAAAATCCCCATAAGCTGCCCACCAATTAAAATCACAATGATGATAGTCAAAGGGTGAAGTTCGACGCTTTTCGAAACAATGAACGGAGAGACAAAAACGTTTTCAAATAGTTGGATGCAAGCAAAGGCAACCGCAACCGCAGCTACGGCACCAAAGGACCCGGTATCAATTAACGCAATGATAATGGCCGGGACGGCTCCAACGATTGGGCCGAAGTAGGGAATCATATTAGCCAACCCGGCAACCGCACCAATGAAAAAATAATATCGGATATTCAAAAGATAGAGAGCTACGATACACAACGTTGCAACTATCGAAGCAACCACTAACTGCCCACGAATGTAACGTCCTAATTGGCTGCTGGTTTTGTGCACTATATTTAGAGCCATTTCAAAATAACGATTAGGCACCCAACTAATCACGGTTTTTTTCATCCGTCGGCCATCTTTAAGAAAGAAAAAAGTAATAAATGCTACCATGACCATGGACACAACCGCCGAAAACAAACCCACGAGCATAGAAAAGCTCTTTTGAAAGAATCCAGTTAATGCTTGACTGATTTTCGCATTAAGCTCACTTTGAACCGCAGGACTTGCCAAAACTGGGATGATACTTCCTAACTTCTTATTCAAATGGGAGATAATCTCACTGGGTGATTGATTTTCAATACCCAGCTGTATTTCTTGGATTTCTTTGAAAATAATTGGGGAGAGAAACTTAAAACCCAAAGCTGCTAAGAAAACAATAAAAGAAAACACCAATATTACTGCCCAAAGTCTATCCACCCCGCGGTTTTCCATGAAATTGACTACCGGATCTAATAAAAAGGCGAGAAAAAGAGCAACAATGACAATGGTAACAACAGATTTAACTGCTGGAATAATAGCTACAATTGCTGCAAGAGCGAAAAGAACAACGCCCCACATAGTTAATCTTTTTATGGTCTTCGGTCTGACCTGTATTGTGAGGCTTTGAGCCGGCTTTTGCGCAAGGTTGTTCATCTAATTACCTTGGATTCATCGAATTTAGCCCATAAGGCTTGCAGTTCCTCATTGGTGTGCTTTAATCTTTCCCCCACGAGAGATGCAAGCTGCAACAAAAACTTATTCCCTAATCTCGGTTTCCGCTCGATGAGTCCCATGAGGTCCGGACGGAAAAGCCCGAGGATTTTTGTATCTTCCAGCGCGACCGCCGTAGCAGATCGAGGGGATTCGTCCAACAAAGCAAGCTCTCCAAAAAACTCCCCGCGGCTTAATCTAGCTAACTCCTCACGACCTTGCTCCATGGAATCTTTATAAATGGCGACTAGACCATCTTCTACTATGTACATTCCCACCCCAGGCTCGCCTTCCCAAAAAATAGTCTCCTCTGCCTTGAAGTGGCGCCTGTGAATCAATCTTTCAAATTCAAGGAGTTCGGATTTGCTTTGGCCTTTGAACAGGGGGACTCTTTTGAGAATGGCGATTACTGTTTCCGTCTGTTTTGCATCGTTCTTAAAAATATTTCTCCAAAGTGCGTCCCCAACACGGAATTTGGAAATTGAATGGTTCTTTCTGTCTTTTTTTGTTGCCATAGAATCAAAGCGATAGAAAAATCTTTCATAAATATAAAAAAAACGAGTCCCTTAGTCAAGGCGAAATTTGCTTATCGCGCTTGCAGGCCTGTTTATTGCTAACCAAGTTAGGTTTGAATTAAAAGGGATTGGTCTTCTCGTCTAAACCAATTAAGGTGAGGGAATACGATCTTGGAATTCGCAATCTTTGTCCGGGATAAATGAGATCGGGATCCGTGATGATTTCCCGATTTGCCTCAAATATCTCTCTATATTTCATAACGTCGCCGCTGAGCCTTTTGGCTATCTTGGAAAGCCAGTCGCCTGTCTGGACCACGTAATACTCATCATCCTCTTTAGCGCGTGCGATTCGTAATCTTTGCCCAGGATAAATGAGATTCGGGTCCTTTATGACCTTGCGATTTGCCTCAAATATCTCTCTATATTTCATAGCATCGCCATAAAACTTTTCGGCTACTTTTGAAAGCCAATCGCCTGTCTGGACCACGTAATACTCACTATCCTCTTTGGCGCGTGCGATTCGCAATCTTTGTCCAGGATAAATGAGATTCGGATCCTTTATGATCTGCCGATTTACCTCAAATATCTCACTATATTTCGTGACATCGCCGTAGAACTTTCCGGCGATTCTTGACAGCCAGTCACCTGTTTGCACAGTATAATATTGAAACTCTTCCATTACTGGTTTATTCGGTAGGACCCTTATCAGGGTCTCCCTATCCTCATTCGCTCTCAAATCAATTTCAATTGCACTCTTTTCAAGATAACGATTTTCAGGTAAATAATGTTTATTAATTGTCAGTGACCATTTACCATGAGGTAGGTTCTTGAATACAAAACGCCCCGAGCTGTCCGAGACACGCCGCCTTATTTGTGAACCATTGCTTAGCTGTACTAATATTTTTTCTAAGCCGTAGGCCTTATCACTGTTGTCAGTACGATAAACCGCAATCTGACCACTTAGAGAGGCCGCCCAGGTAATTCCCACAATGACGTGGGTTTCCTCGCCTTCTGTAACGGCTATTTCCCTAGGATTTTTTTGAACTGTAACTTTGTTCGATGGGATGCTGGCCTTGTCTACATAAAAAAAATAACTTCCAGGATTCAGCGAGGAGAAAACAAAGTCTCCCTTTCTGTCACTGACTGCGGTCGCCTCATTAATTCTGAGAATAATATTGGGAACAGGCTTTTTCGTGACTACATCGTAAACATGCCCTCTGACACTACCTCCAAACTTCTTCGGACTAAGGTCGCGAGTTCCGGAATTAACAATATGGGTAACCATCTCTATGCCTACTCGTTGAGCTTCTGTTGCAGCGGCTTGGTTTTGACCCATTGTCAGCCTTCCGCCCTTGGGCGGACCTTGTGAGAGTTCTTCAATTACAATCATACTCCTGTAACTACCAGAGAGAGAATCCGCATCTGGGACCTTTACCGTATAATTGATTCCAGCAATACCTTTGGGGGGGAGAACCAGTCCAATCGGCCCAAAGCTAATCCAATCAACGTTTGATTGTGCCAGTTTACCTACTTCAACGTAATTACTATTATTGTCACGGAACAATTGAGAGTCCGTTTTATAAACCTTTACCTGCGCAGGTTGTCCACCCGCGTTTTTTACAAGAATGACCCCCTGATATGTTTCGCCTACTTTGGCCTCTCTTTCATGGGTTAGGCTATCTACGACAGAGATTCCCGCGAATACTACATTTGGTATCAGCAAGCACAAAAGTAGAGCCGTTAAGATAATATTTTTGGCCAATTTCATTTTGGTCTTCACTAACTTGTTTGTGACGAAAATGTTTTACGACACAAGACCTTAGCGCACAATAAGTCCATCAAAAAATTAAGTGTAACTGGCATGACAGTGCAATTCACATGCCCACATCTTAAATGTAAAGAAATTTTAAGATATGTGGGTAGTTTCCTAGCAAAGAATCAAAATCAAGGAGAACTTGTTGGAACCGGAATGGTTAATTATTGCCCAGGTGAACGGAAAGTGAACATTTTATTAAGACCTAATTGAGATTTTGCCAACATGATAAACAAAAAAACATAACATGCAGGGGCTAAGTTATTAGTTAGCAGTAACAAAGCAAGTGCTCCTAATCAAGAAGAAGTCGTTCGGTTTAAAGAAGATAGTAAACCACGAAGTTCACGAAATAGTGTTAAGTTTATTAAGATCCTTTTTGCAAACGTCAACATCTACTACGGTTATATCCATAATATTGTCGGTTTCAAATCCCGGCGGTGATTAAGTTGACGAAATAGTGTCATCTACTGCGCAGATTAGGCGGTTAACAAGATCCTTACTTTTGTGGGGATGTTTTTTTTGAGGGACTGATATTCATTCGATCACGTTCCGATTGGGTGAGATCAAAAATAAGCCTAAGAAGTCTTTCATAAGCAGAACTCATCTCTATTCGTCGTCGTGCCATCACTCGACGCGCTGTTTCCAGGGCCTTTTCCAACTCGTGTTCAACAAAGCCGTCGTGGCCACCCCAAACAAACGAAGGAATAAATCTTGGTGGGAAACCCGCGCCAAAAACATTACTCATTACTCCTACGACTGTTCCTGTATTAAACATGGTATTAATGCCTGTCTTGGAGTGGTCTCCCATAAACAGGCCTACAAACTGGGACCCGCTGTCCACCACGGCTCCGCCTAAATCAACCTTAACGGAACTGTAATTGTTTTTCAGATCGCTGTTGTTAGTACCCGCCCCAATATTAACCCACTGGCCTAAATAGGCGTGTCCTAAGAAGCCTTCATGCTGTTTGTTGCTGTAAGAATGGATAATTGATTTTTCCATCTCGCCCCCTACCT
>JBHIAW010000175.1:0-6018 GCA_046758765.1 bacterium | reverse complement strand
AATCGGACGACATAACGGACTTATTTTCCTGTCTCTGTGGTTTTTATTGTTCCTCGGAACCAGTGGTAGCGCTGTTTATCCTGGAGAAATACAGGTTCCAGTACACTTTGATTTTGGCCCGGCAAATGGCCGGGTCAAAGTTGGTTTTATTTCTGTCAATGAAAATACGGCATATTCAAAGATAAGGGGATATGGCCTGATATCTGAAAGCGGCCGAAGTTCCGTCATAGAGGTCGAGGATTTGGAGTTTCCGGAGGCTTTGATATTTGACGGAGTCGCCTCTTCAGAACCCATCATTTTCAGAGTTGATGTACCTGCCGGAGAGTACATTATCGAACTATTTATGGCAGGAGGAAAATTAAGCCAGTGGCGTGGGGAGATTCGTGCGAATGACGTCTTAATTGCAGATACCATAAATCAATACGGCGTCAGTTTTGAGGGGGAAGAACCGCCGGTCTATTGGTCGCTGCTTCGCAAAATCAACTCATCCGATGATTCGATTACACTCTCAATTTCTGCAAAAGACCAGGATACAAATGTAGCCGGAATTTCAATTTACAAAAATGACTTTGGACCCATTTTTTTAAAGAGCGGTAAGCTCTCCGCTGTACGTGAATTGCAGGCGCCAAACGCAAAGCTCGCGCTGGCTCTAATAAATAAAGGAGCTGCTTCTGATGCCCATCGAATCATAGATCCTATACCGGAATCCAAATATGGATTTGAAAAAGCGATGCTGTTACTTGCATTGGCCGGGCGTTTAGAGATTGCAGATGCGCGGGTGCAAGTTGATTTAGCTGCAAAAATATTAAAGCAAGATGCGGCCGTAAACCAGCAACCGGAAGTCGTTTTGAACCTGCGGCTTGCTGAACTTTATTTGGAGGGGGATACTTTTTATAAAATGGCCGGCTGGGATTGGGCTAAAGAGATGACAGGCGTCGGCATCTTTGGCCGTCTGAATTTAGCCTGTCACGATTTTTTGAAGATTTCCCAAATCGAGAATCACCCTTTGTACCACCGCGCCATCTGGAATCTGGGCAGAGCCGCTTTCTGGGCCTGGGTGGAACAGCACGACGCCTGGCAAAAAGAAAGAGCGGATGAGTATTTTCAAATTCTAAAACCGTTCTATCCCGACCACCGCTTACTGCGCATTTACTCAGGGGATCAACTTTTGCCTCAAAATATCGACACCACATTTGTTGATGAAAAAGCGCCACAATGGGCAAAGAAAGCAAATCTTGCTTTAAACAGCGTCAAAGGCGTGATTAAGTACTGGGTTGACAATCGGCAGGCCGAAAATGGTGAATTTGGCGGTAAATATGACGACGATGTTGAAATGCTGAGATGGTGGCCGATTTCCCGGCTGGCTTCCAATAATGAAACTGCTTTGCTGGGTTTGCGCCGCCTGGTGGATGGCGTCTGGAACAGCGGCTGGATTACCAATGGCTTCTCCACCAAAGTCCGGGATGTGGAGCACTCTTCGGAACCGGTGGCGGACACCCAACCCATGATGATTGGCCTGGATTACGGCAATCCAATTTACGTGGAACGCTGCATGGAAAGCATAAAAGGGCTGCGTGATGTGTGGACGGGCGTGAACAGTTACGGCCATCGCCATTTTAAGTCGAGCTGGTATTCTTACAATACAATTGACGCTGAGCCGCCCAAAGATTGTGATGTGGAAATGAATACTCGAACGGTCAAGGCTGCCCGGTGGCTGGCCTGGTACAATCGGCATCCGTTTGCAATGCAATTTATCAAAGAGTGGACAGACGCCTGGCTGGAGGATTGTTACCGTACCGACAAAGGCAAGCCGTACGGTGTTGTGCCTTCGGCTATCCGGTATGAAGATGATGCCATCGGTGGACATGCGGACAACTGGCATCACCCCGGGATGTTTTGGAGTTATTATAATTTCCACGGTGGTACCCGCATGCTGCAGCAATTTCTGGCTACTTATTTACTCACCGGCGACGCACGCTACTTGCAACCCATTGAGCTCGCTTTGAAGTTAGTTGTCAAGTACGAAGGAGAAAAGGTGCAAGATGCGCCAATCGGCAGCGAAGCCTGGGTTGCGGGGATATTAAGAAAATCCGGCAATTTTGCGGAAATAATTGAGAAGTGGAGGCTCCTTACTGGTAATCCTGAATTCGACGATATTGTGCTGGATGTTGGTTCGGATTACCTGAAATTTCGCTTAACTGATGACCAAAAATACCTGGTTACAGGATGCGATCGCATCATCGAAGGAATTCTATACAATAGAGAGCTGATTACTACCGAAGGTTATTTTACCGACCGAATCGAGATTGGCAATGTAAATAAGAGCGAGGTCTGGGGTGCATCACATCTTGAAGCCATGTTCACTGGCAGTGCCTTAAACGAAGGCTTTTACCCCTTCTATTCGGTTACTTGGCACGGCCTGGGAGACAATTTCGCTGCAACGGTGCTGAAATCCGATTCGCATCAGGTTCGGATCCTGGCATACAATTTAACAGATTCTGTCAAAGTCGGGAATGTGGCATTCTGGATGTTAACGCCGGGCGTATATTCATACGTTCAGGGCGCTGATAAGGATCAAAATGGCAAGATCGATAAAATTACTTTTAAAGATGAGTTTGAGGTTCGAACACGTTCTACGGTGCATGCTGTTAAACTCCCGCAGCATGAGCTACAGATAATTGAAGTCGCTCACAAACATAACGGCGTCACACAAACTGAGTTGGCTGACCTGGCGATTACAGACAGTGAAATCCATCTCATCCGGAAGGGTTCGGATATAGAAATAGTTCTTCCCGTTCACAATATCGGTATTGCTATTGCTGAGAATGTTCGTGTTGAAGTTCGTGAAGGAAATGACGCCGCACAAAAGATTCTTGCAGAAATAGTAATTAAAGAAATAACCGCTCCGCTGGATCTTAACCCAAGAGAAGTTCCCGTTAGCTTTAAATTGTCTCTTTCAGATTTAAATCTTGACAACCTTACAATAGTGATAGATCCTGAAAATGAAATTCCGGAAATAACAGAATCGAACAACCAAATTGTCGTGGAAGGAATCGGGAAACGCTGATGACAAAATTAGTTAGTTTATTCGGAAACCGCATTATAGTCGTTCTTATTAAACCAATCAAACGCTAACCTTCATGAAACAAGGTCAGTGTTTCTTAGAAGGAGTCCCGATTATCATTTAAAAAAATAAAAGTAAAATCGGGATGACGTTGCAATCTCCTGCCCGCACCGCTGGGGATCGCTTCGTCGCAAGCTCCTCGCGATGACAGGTAAGTGGCTGCATTTTCATCATTATGGGTGTTCCCGCTGCGCGGGATCATGGGCGATTCTTACGACTATGAATAAGGATAAAGGCATGTCGGAGATTTCTATAACGAAGAAAATCAGTTTATTTCTGGCCTCGATTGCTCCGGGAATATTTCTTATCGGCTATAACATTGGCACCGGAAGTGTAACCACCGCGGCCTCAACCGGTGCGAAATATGGGATGATGTTTGTTTGGCCTCTGGTTTTATCCTGTATTTTTACGTTCGTCTTAATCGTGACTTTTGGGCGATTTACCGTCATAACAGGCGAGACGGCCCTGTACAGTTACCGAAAACACTTTGGCAAAGGGCTGGCTGTTTTCGTGCTTATTTCGGTAGTGTTTAGTGAGTGGGTTGCTTTCATGGGGGTAATGGGTGTTATTACAGAAGTCGTCAAAGAGTGGTCCCGGCCATTTACACCATCGGGTGAAGGCATTCCAATGATTGTCTCCAGTGTCTTCTTTGGAGGATTGATTTATTATTTCTTTTGGAAAGGTAGCCATCGATTTTTCGAATTAATTTTGACGGTTTTCGTTACTTTTATGGGTATCAGTTTTATTTTAACAATGTTCCTGGTTATTACCGATCCGGTGGAGGTCATCAAAGGATTGGTGCCACGAATTCCCCAGGAATCTAATGCGGCGTTGTTAATTGCTGGCATGGTGGGAACAACCATGGGAGGGGTCCTGTATCTTGTGCGTTCAATCCTGGTACATGAAAAAGGCTGGACGGTGCATCAACTAAAAGAAGAGAAGCGGGATGCACTGATTTCATCCACAATGATGTTTGTGTTGAGTGCGGCGATCATGGCCTGCGCGGCTGGAACTTTGTATCCCCTTGGACTGGAAGTGGATAACGCGATTGATATGGTCAAACTACTCGAGCCACTCGCCGGCCGCTTTGCTATTTCTATCTTTGTGGCCGGGATTATCAGTGCTGGCCTATCATCGCTGTTCCCACATCTGCTGCTGGCGCCGTGGTTCCTAGCCGATATTCTAAATTTGCCCAGAGATATGAAAAAACCGTATAATCGTCTGATTGCATTGTTTACCGCAAGCCTGGGCTTAGTCGTGCCGATTTTCGGCATGCGTCCGGTGTTGATTATGATTATTTCCCAAGTTCTGGCTGCCATCGCAACACCGGTAATCATATTGTTAATGCTATTGCTGCAAAATAAAACAGAGCTCATGGGCCACTACCAGGCAAGAACAGGCCTTAACCTGGTTGTCGGGTTGATATTTCTATTCACAGTGTATATGGCCGTTATTGGGATCTTCGGGATTAAGGGCTTGTTTTAAACTAAAACGATTATAAGATAAAAAATGGCAAAACTGGTTTGTATAGGGCAAAGTCTCAATAAACCCCAGGATAAGCATTTTGCCTGTTTTCGTGTTTTCGACGGGTGGAACGCGTGGAAGCTTCTTGGTTCCATCGCCATGGTGGCTGCTCTCACAGGGACCGGTTGCCAAAGAAGTCATGAGCCTCTGAGAGCAAATGCTGGGCCGCCTCAGCGCGTTTTTGTGGGGGATACAGTGAAATTCGCTGGTGTAGCATCCCCCGATTTGAGAACAAGCAGGGCCACCTATAACTGGGATTTTGACTGGGATTTTTCCGACGCCAACATTCAACTTGATTCCGAGGAAGCTGCGCCACGGCATGTTTACGCCCGGCCCGGGGTTTATTTCGCCCGGCTCGAAGTGACAGATGAACAGGGCAACCAGGATGATGATTTCACCACGGTGGAGGTGTTGTCAGATAGCAATTCCGGAGTACAATTTGTCTATGGATTTGAAGCGGGAATCGGCATTACAAATCTCAAGCAAGCTGGTTCGAACTTTACTTTTACGCTCGAGAACACCAACACTTTCCATTTTCGTTTAGACAATTGCGAGAATAAAGAAGTGGTTATCAAAATCTATGGCTATGGGCCAAAGCGTCCCTGCCCGGAATCGATGACCATTTACCCCGACGACTATACCTTTGATACCGAAGGCAGCCATGCGGATTATAGATTGGTTTACAATTATGATTACACCAATCCGCAATGGCAGCATCTGCAAGACGCGACTTACGTTTATAATTCGGATGAGGCTAGCCTGGAGATTCGCTGCACTTTTTCACAAAGTCCGGTTTACCTAGCCTGGAGCGCGCCGTACCTGCCTTCCTATTTATACCGGTTCTGGCAGGAGCTGGAAGCCAAGCCGCATCCTAACCTGAAGGTTTTGGAAATAGGCAAAACTGTACAGGGCTGGAGTATTAAAGCCTGCTTCATTTCCGACACGACTTATTCTGACGCGGATAAGAATACGGTCATCGCTTTCTCGACCCAGCACAGTTTCGAAAGTGTGCACGGTTGGACCATGCAGGGCATGATTAAGTATTTGCTCTCCGACGCGCCCGAGGTTGCAGAAGCACTGAAGCGAACCATTTTCAAAATCGTGCCGCAGGTTAATATCGACGGCGTCTATCTCGGCCTGTATCGCTATAACGTCAACGGCGTCGATTTGAACCGGGACCCGGGCGCCACCCAGCCGGAAATGATCGCGGTTAATTCGGTTGAAAAAGCTTCAGACAACCTGCTGTTTTACTTCAAATTTCATACGCACCCGCCGGAGTCGCCACCATTATTGGAATACCGTGGATATGGAGCTATCGACCCCGAACTGCACAAATCATTTGTTAAAGATTACTTACAGCCAACTTTGGG
>JBHIAW010000174.1:0-6045 GCA_046758765.1 bacterium | reverse complement strand
TTTGGGTCTTTAGCCGAAAGTACACATATTGGAATTATCCCTGTCTCAGTCCATCCATTTTTATATTTAACGATATTATTCCATGATTGATATGAAAAATAGAATCTGTATGTAATAGATTCTTCAAAATCGCTATTTAAGACTTTGTTTAAGTCAAGAAAAAACAGATAAAATGACTTCCTATTTGGGAATGTTTTTTTAGGATTATAAATTGCATAATAAAGTGAAGATAATCTTTGTTGTCCATCTAATATTGCTCTTGATGGAGTATTTTTTAATTCAGCTCCCCAAATTGGATCCCATTTTTCACTAATGGCTTCTTCCTGTCTTAAATCCCAAAGTAGTATTAAACCTGTATAATAATTTTGTAGCATAGATTCAAATAAATCACAAACCATACTTGGTTGCCATTCAAACCCCCTTTGAAAATAGGGTATTACGAATGACCCATCATGCACATTCTTCAATAAATCTTCGACTTTATCAGTTCCGGGATTCTCTGCCATTATAGTTCCTTTCATTTCATAATATGTGTGAACATAAATGACATATTTAAAGGACATTGGCCTGCTTCAAATCGCAGTGCACAATCTTCTTCTGATGCGCTTTGGTCAGGCCTTCAGCTGTTTGGCGGGCAATGTCAATGGCCTCCTCCAACTTCAGCGGATCACGGCTCATTTTTTTCCTTGAGCGATTTGCCTTCGTAGTAGGCATGTCGATTAACAACTGTCCATCTTCGGTTTCATCAATTTTGTGGATGTTGCAGATGTTGTTATCCTCAAGGGCTGAAGCAGCTTTTGCTTCATGAATAAAGCGCCGCTTTTCTTCGTCGCTGCTGCTCAGATCAGGGGGCAGAAACTTCAAAGCCACGAAGCGGTCGAGCTTGGCATCATGGGCTTTGTAAGCGATGACCATTCCGCCTTCGCCGAGTTTTTCGATAATTTTGTAGTGGGATATGGCTTTACCGCTCATAGACTAAGGCTCTAATTCTGTTAATCGCAGTTTGACTACTTTCTTGAATTGCGAATAAATAGATTGAATCTCTTCGATTCCCGGCTTGATTCGATCCCAATCAAGCTGAAAGCCATAACCATGATGTACTACATGCCTGAAGCGCCTAAAAGGGACAAATTTTGTTTCCAGTTCATTGGTGAATATTAATGGCAGATTTTCAGTGGGTGGGTCGCAAAAAGCCTTGAAAAGAGCGATGTGCCAATCGAAACCTTGAGGCAGAGACTGTCCTGAGAATTTGTAAAATCTCTTAAGAATGTTCTCGATGCCATTATAAAATTGCGCTAAGAACGCACCGGCTGCCGTAATTTCCCGAATTGAGGGCTTGCCCTCTTGATATTCATCGTGCACTTGTATCAATTCGGCTACGATGATATCCAGAGCTTCAAACTCAATTGTTATTTCTTCACAAAGCTCCTCATAATTCATAAATGATACGCCCCTTTTTTTCCACATACCTAGTAAATCGTGTTGGCGGTTTTAGAGGTACAATATCGACAGGCACGGAACTCAACTCTTCCAACTCTGCACCGAATTCAAAGATTTTCCAACCTTCTATCCCATCGCAAGCTAAGTCAATATCATTGGCATTACCCGGATCTCTTGCCGCGCTGCCGAATAAAATCAATTTCGTCGCACCATATTTACGTGCCAAGGCAATGCACTTCTCAATCATATCTTTCTCTACTGACATCAAGACCTCCGAACAAGAGTAACGCTGATGGAATCGACAAAAATCATAGATCAATCCTCATTTGATCCAGCTCGCCCTCCCATCTTAGTTTTCCCCGTAAATTACGGACAACTCTTTGTTTTTTCATCTGAATGAGCAGTTTAAGAGCCTCTTCAACCACAGCTTTCTTTGTTTCCAGACCACTAATTTCAAGCGCTTGCTTCATCAAACGATTATCGATCACAATATTGGTTCGCATCAGTCACTCCTCCAGCGTAAATACACATATTTCGTTAGGAATATACACATAGGATCGAATAAATTCAAGTCTTATGTATCATCGTGAAGACGAATCAGCGTGCAGTACAACTCAACCTTAACCAGCCTTAACGAACTTTTTACAATAATCAATTACTTCCTTAATGGTTGTACCAGTTGGGAAAGCTCTTGCGGCTCCTGTTGCTTTAATTACTTCAACATCATTCTCGGGAATATTCCCCCCCACAATCCATGGAATAGACAAGTTTGATTTCTTCATTTCCTCCTTCATCTGTTCACATAGTACCAGATGTGTGCCGGATAAGATAGACAGTCCAATCACATCCACTTTATGCTCAACCGCCATTTGAACTATTTCTGGAATGGATTTTCTCAAACCGGAATACACCACTTCAAAACCGGCATTGACCAGGGCATGGCCCAAAACCTTTACCCCTACATCATGCCCATCAAGACCGGGTTTTGCGAGAAGGATTTTTAGACTTTTTGCATTCATTTCTCTTACATTTGTATTTTTGCTGCCTTGTTTGTATTGCTTCATTGTCCAATTGTCACATTGTTCTATTGCTTCATTGTTTCATTGACCCACTGTTACCAATCGAACCATTTATCAATAGAACAATCGAACAATGAAACCATAGAACAATTATTCTTCGCCGCTTAAGATGATTACCGAAGCGATAGCTCCCGGCCCCCCGATATTTTGAGCCAATCCAAGTTTAGCGCCTTTCACCTGTCTTTTGCCAGCTCTACCCCTTAATTGATCAGCTATCTCGGTTACCATACGAATACCCGTAGCACCGACCGGGTGCCCGCAGGATAGAAGGCCGCCGCTAACATTAACCGGAATTTCACCATCTAATGCGGTGACCTTTCCACGAATCATCTCTTTCGCTTCACCGGGCTTGCAGAAACCTAGATCCTCGTAGGTCAAAAGTTCCACGATAGAAAAACAGTCATGCACTTCTGCAACATCAATCTCTTTAAGCGGATCGGTAATTCCAGCTTGGGTATAGGCAATTTGAGCCGCACTTTTTGTTGCTTCAAAAGATAAAAAATCATGGTTAGGATCAAAAAAAGGCAGGTCCCAACCTGTTGAAATGGACAATCCCAATCCTTTAATGAAAACCGGTGAATGTTGGGAAGCATCCATATCTTCAGCCCGCACAAGAATAACACAGCTTGCGCCATCGGTCGTAGGACAACAGTCCAAAACCGTCAATGGATAGGCCACCATTGGCGAGGCCAGCACCTGTTCTATCGTAAATTCCCGGCGATGATGGGCTTTATCATTTAATGTGCCATGGAAATGGTTTTTTACTGACACGCGGGCGAGGTCTTCGTTGGTGACTCCATATTCTTTGAAATGCTTGTTCGCATAAATTGCAAACGTTCCGGCTGCCGTAAATCCTTTTTGAAAGTACGGATGGCCATACTCGACCATCATTTTTACAATGCTGTCCTGTGGTGGACGGTCCCTTAATTTCTCCACTCCCAGCGCCAGGGCCACATCACAATCATGTGCCAACAGAGCATTAACTGCATTGCGGATGGCATCTGCTCCGGATGCACAAAAATTAGAAACCCTGGTGACAGGGATATTATATAATGATAAAGGCTCACAAAAATCCATGCCGCTTCTCCCTTTGAATACACCAATTTCAGGAAAAGCGGTCGATAACCAGGCAGCATCGATCATATCCATTGATAATCCCGCATCTTCCAAAGCTACTGACGCGGCTTCTCGAACCAGATCATCATAGCTTTTATCAAACAACTCACCGAATTTGGTTGATCCAGCGCCGATAATGGCAATGTTTGGGGATTTTGCTTGTTTCATTTGACCTCGAATATTTCTTCGATACTAATATACGAATTCATACTAATTATACTAATGACAAAGAATTATGAGACCATCTAAATAAACTTCATTATTTCGTTCATTCGTATCATTAGTATCCATTCGTATATTAGCATCATTTTATTTAAATTTATCTTTCACGTCTGTGTCAATTCTCACAATACGTTTTGGTTTCAGATAACGGTTTCTAAAATTTACCAGCAATCCTAGCTTTTTATCTAAAGATTGTAAATATCGCTGGATTTGATAATAATCGTCCTTTATTATGAAATCCCTCGCCTTTGCTTCAAGTATTATCTTATTCTCGATCAGAAAATCAACCCTATTTCCGGTATCTCCCACTGCATATTCACGTTCATAATGTAGATTGGCCTCTTTCAATTTTCTCTCCAGCAAATCACAATACTGTTTTTCCCTCGAATATCGTCCTAATTCATTATGTACATCAAAACAAATTCCAGTAATCTTATAAGACAACTCTGGATAAATCAACTTGCCTTTCACGTTTGTCTTATTGGTATTCATTGGCCTCCTTCGATGCTAATATACGAATTCATACTAATTATACTAATAATTAGGAATCATGAGACCATTTAAGATAAATTCCGTTCATTCGTATCATTAGTATCCATTCGTATATTGGCATCATAATTTACATTTCCAGAAATAATTCGGCTTCACATCATATTCCATCATTTTTCTAAGCACTAATTTTACTTTTGCTCCAATCAGTGTTTCATTCGATTCAGGCGGATGCATTTCATCAGTCACCTGCAATGTCAAGCGTCCGCCTCCGTCCAAATCAACCACCGCCATGGTAACGGGTGGAAACGAGCTGGGGAAGTAATGTTCTTTTGTAAACGAAAAAACCACGCCACGCTTTGATAATTTCTTTAAAGTAAACTCTGCACCTTTACATTTTTTACAGCGCTGTATTTTGATGAAATAAACCGTACCACATTGATTGCATTCAAAGCCTTTCAAATGAAGGACATTTTCTTTTTCCCTTTCCAGCATCATATCAGAGGAGAACATTTCCTGTCTTTTTTGAGCCCTTGAACTTATGTGCCCCGCTTTTCTAAGAGTAAGATAATCTTGATAACTATTTATGAGCACTCCATCTTTTAACTGCTCTTCCAAAGTATTTCGTTCAGACCTTATCTGTGCTGTCTGCTTTATATGGAAAACATTGGTTCCGTTATAATAGTCTACCAAAAGTATGTCACCGGAATTTCTTTCTAGACTGTCAATCAAACGTATGATCGCATGACAGGCCCCTGTAAAGCCTGTTTGCGGTTGTATCGAATCTTTCAAAAGTTGACTCTCTAAATCAAAGCCTCTTTTTGTGAATAAACCCATTGCACTTTTTGCATACAATGTATTTAGAATCACAGCCTTATATTTATCCGGTTTGGGCGACCCAGACACCAAAAAGTTGTCCAATGCTACATTGAGACTTGATTTAATTCCAACCTCCCTTCCAAAACGGGCGTCCAGTTGAACCGTGTTTCCCTTATAAATAAATTCCTCGGCAATAAAACTGCTGTAGGATTGGGCTGATTTAACTGCTGCGATACCTTCCTGATTACCCACCAGTAAAGCACAACCGGCGTGCCCGTCACGAGAGGAAGGAGTTAATTCTTCGCCGATTGCAGGGAAATAAGTATCCGCTGCAAGTACCAAAATCTTATGATAATTATTGGTACTGATTAAGTGATCTGCTAATATGAGCGCATCGCTTCCCGACCTTGGAGAAGCAGATAAATCCAATGCCAGAATCCCTTTGGGGAGATCAAGCAGCTCTGCTAAGAATGAAGCATGATACCGATTTCTAAAAACGGGGGTAGTGCTGGCAAAAAAAATGGCATCTACATCTGCATTAGGGGTATTATGAGTTTGAGAGGCTTGAGTGTAGCTCTCCAGACACTGACTTGCCGCATCAAATGCGAGCGTAACAGGATCCTCATCTGAAAAAATTATCGTTCTTTTTCCTTTCTTCGTGCCAAGACCTGGGTGTAGAACCTGGTTTTCAATTTGAAAATTCGGGATAGACACGCCGTATGATAGTAAATTGCTCATGCTTCTAACCAATCAAGTTTTAAAAAATTCCAAATCCGAAGAACGAAATCCGAAACAAATTCAAAATTATAAATTTAAATGACAAAACATCTAGAAATTGGAGTTTTAGTCTTTCGGTCATTTAATATTGTTTCAAATTACG
>JBHIAW010000173.1:0-6170 GCA_046758765.1 bacterium | reverse complement strand
TTTAGAAGAAAATGTGGGAAAATATGAAAAACAGTTTGGCGAAATCAAAATTCATGGTGACCAAGCCCAGCTACAGAAAGGAATAGGATTTAAGCCCCCACAGGAAGCGAGCATTAGCCCAAAAAGCAAATAGGACTTCTTACTAAAAAGAAAGTCTTTAAAACTTTTACGAACTTCAATATAGAAGCTCGATACCCAGATGAAAAATTTGAATTTTACAAACTCTGTACCAAGGAATTCACCGAAACGTATATAAAGAGGATAATCGAGATAAAACAGAAATGAGGGATTAGAGCATAAATAGATCTGCTCTCTAATCCCTTTTCCCGAAATTTCAAGTCCCTAAAACCACGGCTTTCCCGCCCATTCAAAAAACATAAAAAGTATGAAAAACAGTGTCAGGCCGCCAAAGAATAGAACCGCAGCACCGAGTTTTAAATTAGCCCTCACCACTTCCACATATTCCAGTGCGGGAGCGACACTAATATTCACATCGTCTACCAGTTTAGCCTGGCAAGCAAGACGCATTTTGGGTTTATCGCCAAAGTGCAGCTTTTCTTTCCAGGTAGGAGGCGTCACGCAGTCTTTTGGGTCTACTACAATTCGGTCTGTTCCGCACAGCCCAAGGCCGCGGCAATTCAGGAATTTATTTATACCACCATAAACCGAGACCTTATTTTTTTGAGCAATTTCTCTGATGTCTTGGCCTTCTCTTGCGGTTACAGTTACATTAGCTTCTTCGAAATGAACAGACGGCATTGTTTTTCTCCTTATGTTGATTGATTAATTACTAGCGAAGCTTCGCCTCAAACCGACAAGGTAAAAAGTCTTTAAAAAACTCGAAATTCGAATATCGAAATCCGAAACAAATTCGAATGACCAAAATCCAAATGCTCTAAACAAAGAAGCCTTTTCCCAGAGTAAATCAGTTTGGGGCTGTTTGGAATTTTGAACATTTGAATTTTGATATTGTTTCGAATTTCGTATTTAGGATTTCGAATTTCAAATCAGCAGAGTTTCATTTCATCGCAAAAACTTGACTCAAAATTTAAGATGTTTAACTGATAAAAGGTTTAATCGTCATTGAGTCATTTCGCTTTGCTGTCATTATTGGTCATTTGTTCGTTGTCCTTTGTCAGTGGAGACTGTCCACATGTCAATCCATAATGACGCCAAAGGTAAATGACCTAATGACTCAATGACTTTATTGACTTACCCGCTCTTTATGTTCGTCATATTACCAAATCTACTCCTCATACGCAATATTAGTTGGAAGGTCTTTGGTCACTTTTTTCCAACGCTTGAATATGCTGCTCTGCTGCATGTGCGATCTCCGTGCCCGGATGTTGTTGGACTACCATTTTCCAATTTCTTAAAGCCTCTTCTTTGTTCCCTGTTGAGGCATAAATCACACCTAAATTGTAAAGCCCATAAGCATAAGTCGGTTCTTTTTTCAATATTCCCTTAATCAATGCGATCGCTTCGTCATTCCGATTTAGATTACCGTAAGTGGTAGCTAAAAACATTTTTATGTCACGATTATTTGGTTCAATATCTAAATGCATCTCTAAATATTTGCCTGCTTTATCATAGCTACCCGCGATATAGAACATTTGGGCTAAACTATCTATTGAGACCAGGTCTTCTGGATTGGCCTTGATCTTACTTTGCAGGCGCTCAACTGTTTGGTGCACCTGTTCCATCGCTGCCTTATCCGGCGCATTTTGTTCAGCGCTTGAGGGATTAGAAGGAGGCAGCGGCGTGTTTTCTCTGTTTTTCCAAAAGAGAATTACAATTATCCCAGCAAATATTGGAATAAACATAAAAGGGCCTACCGAAGCCAGCCAATTTCGTTTCTCTTGAAACTGCTCGGTTTCATCTAGTTCTTCAACTTGGGCTTTTTCTAATCCTGCCTTTACTGGGGTTCCACAGTTTTGGCAAAATTTGGCGCTGGGTTTTAAGGTCTCACCACAGTTCGTGCAAACTCCAGAATCAATATTTTCAACTTTAGCGCCACATTCGCTACAAAATTTCGCATTGGCTGGTATGATAGCAGAACAGTTTGTACATTCCACGACTCTCTCCTTCTGATGGTATTACCAATTAAGTCTTGGTTTTTTTAACAAGACAATTGAACGGTTTGGAAACCTTATACCCTACTAATGCCAATGGCTCCAAATTTTTCTCGCAAAATCTAATCGATTGAATCTATTTTCCGTTCCGTTTATTAACCTTCTAATATTTGACCGGTGGGTGTAAAATATCAACCCTCCAACAAAAAGACTAAACATAAATAGTGAATTTGGCACAGACGTGTCGAACATTCGGTCTAACAAGATCAGCACAACCGGTAGTGAGGCCGCCGCCGCCATAGAGCCCAACGAAACATAACCGGTAATTAAGAACAGGGTAATAAAAATAACTGCACATATCAAAGCTGCCCATGGATAAAGAGCGACCAGCATCCCACCGGCCGTGGCCACACCCTTGCCCCCTTTGAACTTGGCCAATACGGTCCAGATATGACCGATGACCGCGGATACGCCAGCGATAATTTGCACCAATTCGTAATTGAGGCTCAAATAATCCAATCGAATTTTGGATACTAAGAGCGTGGCTAAAATTCCTTTACCCACATCGACAACCGCGACTGCCACACCGGCTTTCCAGCCTAATATCCTAAAGACGTTGGTAGCCCCGGCGTTCTTGCTGCCATATTCCCGAATATCAATGCGCCTGGTCATTCTCCCCACAACAATGCTTGTAGGAAAAGAACCCACAAGGTAAGCTAACACAACGATTAAAATAAGCGAATACATGATCCGTTACCCTCCTAAAAAAGCAACCCCAGCCGCTCCTGGGCCCACGTGAGCCCCTAAAGCGGGAGACACCTTAACAAGCATGATGTCTTTAACTTTAAATTGTTTTTTGATTTGGCGCACATACCAGTGCGCGGTTTCTGGTGCATTGGCATGGGCTACTGCAAATTTTAGATTTCTTTTCCCCATGGCTTCTTGACAAACCAATTGCATGGTTTTTTTCATAGCGGCTTTGCCGCCAAAGGATTTAGCAGCAACTTCTGCTTTACCATTCGAACTTATGCATAAAATCGGTTTCAGGTTTAACACTTTAGCTAAAAGTCCTCTGGATTTACTAACTCGCCCACCTCGAATTAAATATTCCACAGTAGCAATACTCACAAACAAGCGGACATGTTCTATAGCCCATTCAGTCCGAGATACTACCTCTTCTAAGTCACATCCTTCTTCAATAGCTTTGGCAGCCTCAGCGACAATTAATCCTAATGCAACACTCGCATTGCGACTATCTATTACCCGAATGGTCCTATCTTTTGCAAAACCAGACGCTGTTTGAGCAGCTTGGAGCGTACCACTTAGTGCTCCTGACAAATGAATCGAGATGGCGGTCTCATACTGGCTCCATAATTCATTGTAAGTGTTGATAAAGTCTCCGGGTCTCGGTTGGGAAGTCTTGGGGTAATATTCTGACTCCTGCAATATCCTGTAAAATTCTTTTGGAGTGATGGTAATTTTGTCTATGTATTGGTCGTGCCCAAATGATACTTGTACGGGCACCATTTGAATATTATGACGGATTACAAATTCGGGTGTGAGGTCGCAAGATGAATCTGTTACCAGAGCAATCTTAGATTTGCTTTGGTAACCATAGGCTTTCACATGTTGTTTTCGCATATCATCGGCTTTGGTCTTACTAATGCGGCCGTATTTGCCAACAATTTCAAATACGGTTTCAGGTTCATCGGTGTGCACGTGAATCCGAACTCTCTGTGATGACCCTGCTACAATTAGCGAATCCCCTGTGCCTATCAACTCACTCTTTAATTTGCGCCGGTCCATCATATTGCCTTCGACCATACATTCTGTGCAGTACTGGTAGCTAATCTTTTCAGGTGCTTTTTTCACTTTAGCTTGTTTGACCTTTTTATCACCGCCGATGCCCACAATCCTTTCAATTCTACCCGATTCCATGAAATGAAAGATTCCTTCGAGCATGTGAACAAAACCTTGGGCACCGGCATCTACGACGCCAGCTTTGGAAAGCAGTTTTAGTTTTTTCGGGGTATCTTTTAAAGAACGTCGGGCTTCTTGAAGTGCACTGCTAAGTATGTCTAAGAAATCATGGGACCTGCGGCACTGAGATTTGATACTCTCGGCCCAGTCATGAATAACCGTCAAGATCGTTCCTTCCTTAGGCTCTGAAATAGCTTCATAGGCATACTTTTTAGCCCGGTCTACTGCTTCCCCAAAATTTTGTGCCGTGATTTTTAGTTTCCCTTTGAAGCTTTCAGCCAAACCGTAAAAGAACTGAGCCAAAATAGCCCCGGAATTACCCCGCGCGCCCATTAAAGCAGAATCAGCCAAACACTGACTCATTCCTGAAATGCTTTGATCGCGACAGTTTATGGCTCCTTCGGCGATACTTTGCATAGTCAAAGCCATATTGGTACCAGTATCGTTATCCGGTACGGGAAATACGTTAATGCGATTTAAAGTATCCTGCATCTGGATGACTCTTCTGGCTCCTGCAATAATACCCCGTTTGAGCCTGTTGCCATCGATATATAGGATTTTCATGGAAATCGTGCGCAGTACAAAGTTGACATTTAAACTTTTCAATTTAATCGCAATAATCCTAAAAGTCAAGAAAAATGTCCAAATAGAATATGCCAATTTATAACTAATTTGAAATAATTTTCCTTGATTTTCAATTTACTGAATGTTATAATTGTCTGCAGGCAATCAATGCTTTTGCGGTTAGCGTTTCCTGAAAGCTCTGTCCACGCTACGCGTGGTTTTGCATGAAAGAAACGATTCACAAACGAGACGTTTGCGCTACAAAGACCAAGCGTTTCGTAGAAGCTACAACTACATTATTCCTCATTCGTGAAGTAAACCTGAAACTAAACTTTAGGAGTTCGATATGGTTCGGTTTGGTGTTTTCTGGTTAACAATCGTTTTCAGTTTAATTCTTAACGCGAACAGCTTTGCCCAAAACGCTGCAGAGTTTAATCAAACTGGCATGGAATTACTTAGGCAAGGAAAAATAAACGAGGCCGTTGCCGAGTTTCAGAAGGCAATAAATGCAGATTCCACTTTTGCAAACGCTTATGTAAATCTGGGCTTTATTAATTATACCGTTGGCAAGATTGACGAGGCGATTGCACTTTATGAAAAGGCATTAATATTTGAACCAGAAAGTGCTTTGGCCCACAATAATTTAGCTTCAGCCTATTTGGCACAAGGCAATTACAACAAAACTATCAATGAATACAAGTTAGCCATCAAGTACAAACCTGATTACCCACAAGCTTACAATAATTTAGGATTCGCCTTGTATTCCATTGGATTGTACGATCTGGCCATCAAGGAAATAAACAAGGCATTAGAGCTTAGAACCAATTACGCTATGGCTCACAGTAACTTAGGGATGGCTTATCATGCTAAAGGCATGTTTGATGAAGCCGAAGCGCAGTACAAAAAAGCTTTAGAGCTTGAACCCGATCTTGTCATTGCCCACATTAATTTAGGAATCACTTTTCGGTCCAAGGGCATGATTGATGAAAGTATTCAATCACATTTAACCGCCATTAAATTAGACTCTCTCAATATTGAGGCCTATAATAATTTAGGCCTTTCCTATTTTGACAAAGGAGACCTGGACCATGCCATTGCAGCATTTAAGAAAGTATTAGAAATTAGTCCCAAATATCCAGTTGTTCACAATAATTTGGCCTATGCCTATTATGAGATCTTAAATTATAGTATGGCCATGCAACATGCCAAAACCGCAGAACGGCTTGGGCTAAGAATAAATCCAGATTTTATGTCTCAATTAGAAAAAGCCCTTGATCCTGATTATATGAGAGCACTACATATCTTGGTAAAAACAAGAGCCGACGCTGATCAAATTGTAAATGAACTCAAACAAGGAGCGGATTTTAGACAGCTTGCCCTTAAAAAATCCTTAGACCGCGCCACAGCCAGCAAAGGCGGCGATTTTGGTTACTTCAAAAAAGGCGATTTACGGGCTGAATTTGAGAATGTCATTTTAGGTCTAAAGGTGAGTGAAATTAGTACTGTTTTAGAAACCGACTTGGGATTTCATATTTTTCAACGGCTAAATTGATT
>JBHIAW010000172.1:0-6206 GCA_046758765.1 bacterium | reverse complement strand
TGAACGAACTGGTCAACGAGTGGATTCAAAAAGCAGAAGGTGACTTTATCAGTGCATGGCGAGAATATCGTGCACGTAAGCTTCCCAATTATGATGCTGCCGGGTTTCATGCGCAACAATGTATTGAAAAATATCTCAAAGCCATACTTCAAATGAATGAAGTCCGGTTTGAGAAGATTCACGACCTGTTAGCCTTAATGGAGCTGGGTCTATCACTTGTTCCGGAATTGGAATTCCACAAAGAAAGTTTAGCCTATTCAAACCAGTTTGCCGTCGCTTATCGCTATCCTGGCGAGTCAGCCAATCGCGAACAAGCCCAGCGTGCTGTAAAGGCGATGAAACTGTTAAGACCGGTTCTGAGAAAAGCGTTAGGCTTTGCTGCGAAATAGTGGAAATGACTTAGCAAATTGATCAAGTGATTGACTACGTAAGGCTTGTATTATGCTGTTGCGGATGTCTGCCCATTGGGCATGGAAGGGGCAGGGATTGTCCGCATCACATTCAGGAAAACCCAGTGCACAGTCTGCCGTCAGTGTGGTGCCGTCAATAATCTTAACAATATCCATTAAAGAAATCTTATTCACAGACCGGGCAAACGAAAAGCCTCCGCGGCGTCCTTTAGTTGATTTTAAGATTCTACCCTTAACTAAGATTTGAAATGTTTTGGCAAGAAAAGGGGCCGGGGTCTCAGCTTGATTTGCCAAGTCCTGAACCTGCCAATATTCTTGCTCCGGGTGGCGCGCCATTTCTGCCAAAGCCCTTATAGCATATTCACATGCACGGCTGAATATTACTGACATTTTAGGTGGCTCCTTATTTTGTTGTTAATATAAAAAAGTGATGTTCAAAAAGCAATAAAATAAGACAAATAAATCTTAAAAAAGTCCTTGACATTTACAACAAAATGGTTATATTTTTCTGTGAAAAGGTCAAGTAAGTCCGATCAAGCCTTTGGAATGAGTCAATGTAACGGCGTCAGCATGAAGCAAGTCATACCTCCGATACGAGCCCGGTCAAGAAATTGAATTCCCCACTTGACGCCATGCTTTCTGAGAACTAATGATATCTTCAACCCTAAGATTCATGTAATATTAGGAAGGAAAAAGAAATGACGGGATCATTGACGTTTTCTAAACCTGTAATGAATGTGGCCGCTTTGTTGGTATTTCTGTTTGGGATATCGAGCTGCAAGCAAACTGAACTTCCCAAAAAAGAGGAATTCCGGTCGGGACCAATTGCGGCCGAGTTTCATCCCTCTAGGCAGATTTCAAGTTCACCAAAGCTTTTAGAGTTAGGGAAAACGGTTTACAACAAACAGTGCGCCCCCTGCCATGGATTAGATGGGAAAGGAGAAGGGGTGGCCGCCTATCTGTTGTATCCAAAGCCGCGCGATTTAGTATCTGCACAATATCGGATGGTCTCCACTTGGGAAAGGATTCCCACTGATGAAGATCTGTATTATGTTATTTCGCGAGGCATACCAGGTTCGGCCATGCCGTCGTGGTCTCATCTGTCTGAAGAGAACCGGTGGGCTTTGGTGCACTATGTGAAATCCTTTGCTGAAAAACCGTTTCAAGTGGAGAGCGTCGCCAGCGAGAAGCGAGGTGGTGTAATTAAATTGCCGCAAGAGTCCCCTTATACCGCAGAAGCCGAGGCCCGTGCGAAAATGCTGTTTGCTGAAGCTTGTGCGCCGTGCCATGGTCCCACAGGTAGAGGCGATGGGGTGCAGAAACAATTTGATGAAAAGGGATACCCGACTCGTCCCAGAGATTTGACCCAGGGGATTTTCAAAGGAGGATCGCAACCCGAACAGATTTACCGCAGAATTGTAGCTGGCATGCCCGGTTCACCTATGCCCATGAGCGATTGGGCCTATGGTGAAGATGCCTGGCACTTGACGCATTTTGTGCTTGCCATGTCTAGTGAAGAGCAGAGGGCACGGGTGGAGATGAAGAAATTTCGCATTGTAGCCCATCGTGTGGATCAGATTCCAGAGCATCCGGACGCCGGGGTCTGGCGGGAGGCTACAGGAGTAAACCTCCATATGATGCCTCTCTGGTGGCGGGACGACCGTCCGGAAATTTTGAATGCCAAAGCTCTACACGATGGTAAAGAGTTAGCCATTCGATTGATGTGGGCGGATGAAACGCATGATCACACGGCCATTCGTATCCAGGATTTTCGCGATGCCGCCGCCGTGGAATTTGCTTTGACAGACGATCCGCCATTCTTTGGTATGGGCGAGCAGGGGCAGTTCGTTAATATCTGGATGTGGAAATCTGAGCGCCAGGCCGATTTGGAGCCGGCTTTTCAAGATATCGACAAAGTTTATCCTAATATAGGGATCGACTCTTATCCAAATCTTATGCGCTCGGCTCTTGAACAACCCACCCGAAATGCCTTGACTTTGGAATCTGATCCTGATTTTATCACCGGCTGGGGTGCGGGAAATATTGTTTCTGACCCGATACGAAAGAGCGCGGCTGAAGACCTCGCTGCCCAGGGAATTGGCACCCTCAAAGCTCGTCCCATGCCAGATCAACAGGTGCAGGCCAAAGGGGTCTACGATGTGGGTACCTATCGAGTGCTGCTCAGACGAGCATTTAAGGGCAGTGGTTCCAATAGTGTAAATTTGAATCCCGGTCAAACGCTACCGGTGGCCTTTGCCGTGTGGAATGGCCGGGCCGGTGACCGCGATGGCAAGAAGTCGGTGACCATTTGGCAGGAGCTGGTGATTGTTGATTGAAGCATGCGGCTTAAATCACTAAGACGCGGAGAATAAATAAAATTGGTAACTATTCAGGCAAATTAGAAGGCAAAACTATTTAGGGCAAAACAATTCACCCCGTGAGATAAAGAGAGACAAACGAGTTTGGAAGATATCTCATCATTATCTCACGGGGTAAATCTCAAAAAGCGGGGTGGAAGAAATGCCGGTAAAGCCTATTGTTCAGACCAAACCGATTTCCTATGACGATTTTCACTCGGTTGATTATGAAGCTTTTCATAATAGTTTTGCCCAAGATCGTTTTGCTTTTTTGGGCGACACCTGAATAGTCACGAAAATTGTAATTTTTCGGAGCACTGGATTAATGGATTATTGGAATTTAACCAATGGAGAAACCCATGGCTGAGAACAATTTGGAAAATCTTGGTCGCCTGAATCGGCGAGAATTCTTGCGCTGGCTTGGTGCCGGCACAGGCACAGCAGTACTTGGCCTAAATTTGCCACTGAAATTGCTGGCAGCCGCAAATCCCGACCAAAACCCGTTAGCTGGTTCGGTGAACCGTAATTGGGAAAAAATATACCGAGACCAGTATAAATACGATTCTTGGTTCGACTGGGTCTGCTCTCCCAACGATACGCACGCGTGTCGGGTGCGAGCCTATGTTCGCAATGGAATTGTCACCCGCCTGGGCTCCACTTATGACTATCAGAACTATAAAGATCTTTACGGTAATTATGCCACCCGCAATTGGAACCCGCGGCAGTGTGCGAAGGGCTACACCTTTCATCGGGTCATTTATGGGCCATATAGATTGAAGCACCCGATCGTTCGTAAGGGCTGGAAAGCCTGGGCCGAGGCAGGATTTCCCGAACTCACCCCGGAATTAAGATCGAAATATAAATTTGACACACGAGGTGAGGACGAATTCGTTCAAATTTCCTGGGAAGATGCTTTTGACAATATTGCCAAGGCTTTGCTCGCCATTGCCACGCGTTATAGTGGGGACGCCGGGAAAAAACGGTTACTGGCGCAGGGCTACCAGCCTGAGATGGTAGATGCGACCAAAGGTGCGGGTACCCGCTGTATAAAAATGCGAGGTGGCATGGGACTCTTAGGGGTGATTGGAAAATATGGCATGTACCGTCTTAACAATTCTCTGGCCTTGCTGGATGCCAAGATTCGTGGTGTCGGCAGAGATCAGGCATTAGGCGGTCGAAATTTCTCCAATTACACTTGGCACGGAGATCAGGCCCCGGGTCATCCCTGGGTGCACGGTTTACAAACTGCGGACTGCGATTTTAATGATCTGCGGTTTTCCAAGCTCATCATCATGGATGGTAAGAATTTGGTAGAAAATAAATTACCTGACTCTCACTGGTTCATTGAATGCATGGAGCGCGGGGCCAAGATCGTGGTGATCGCTCCTGAGTATGGCCCACCTTCCACCAAAGCAGACTACTGGATTCCCATTCGCCCCGCCACCGATGCGGCGCTCTGGTTGGGCGTCACTAAGATCATCGTGGATAATAAATGGTACGATGAGAGATTTATAAAACGCTTCACAGATTTCCCGCTCTTGGTTCGTAAAGATAATCTGAAACGACTGCGAGCCCACGAGGTTTTTCCGAATTATAAAAGCGATTTATCTCCTCAAGGGCCTTCTGTGAAGATTCAGGGATTCACCAAAGAACAACATGAAAAACTCGGTGATTTCGTGGTCTGGGATGTCAACGAGAACAAACCAAGAGCTGTTACGCGAGACGACCTGGGCGAAGTCATGGAGAAAAAGGGCATTAATCCGGCTCTGAGTGGCACATTCAAAATTAAACTGTTGGACGGCAAAGACGTCGAAGTAGCTACTTTGTGGTCACTGTACCAGGTTCATTTGAAAGATTACGACATTGACACGGTTTGTGAGATCACACATGCTCCAAAGAAATTGGTGGAGCAATTAGCCAAGGATATTGCGACCTTTAAACCCGTGGCCATTCATCAGGGCGAAGGTATCAATCATTGGTTTCATGCCACGGAAATGAACCGAGCGGCTTATTTGCCAGTGATGCTCACCGGCAATCTTGGCAAACATGGGTCGGGATGCCTAACCTGGGCTGGAAATTACAAGGCGGGTCTATTTCAAGGCTCTTCCTGGACAGGACCCGGGTTCAAAGGCTGGGTAGCGGAAGACCCTTTTGAACCTAATCTAGATGCAAAGGCGCATGGGAAGGAGATTAAAGTACATGGCCATGCAAAAGGTGAAGAACCGGCCTACTGGAATCATGGCGATAAGGCCTTGATTGTAAATACGCCTAAATATGGCAGAAAAAACTTTACCGGCGAAACCCACATGCCAACGCCAACCAAGGCTTTGCTGTTTAACAATGTCAATTTGATTAACAATGCTAAGTGGGTTTACGAGATGATTAAGAACGTGAACCCAAACATCGAGATGATAGTCTCCTTTGATATTCAGATGACAGCCTCTATCGAATATTCCGATATGGCATTACCGGCGAATTCCTGGTTGGAATTTGAGGACCTTGAAATTACGGCCAGTTGCTCCAACCCGTTCCTCCAAATCTGGAAAGGTGGCATCCCGCCTGTTTTTGACAGTAAAGATGATTTAGCTATCATTGCTGGAATTGCTAAGAGTCTCGCAAAGGTAACCGGGGATAAACGATTCACGGATTATTTCAAATTTGAATATGAGGGTAAGCGAGGTATTTACATCCAACGGTTGCTGGACACAAGTACGACCACTGCTGGCTACAACCTGGAGGATATTATGGCCGGGAAATATGGCCCTCCAGGAACTGCTCTAATGCTTTTCCGAACCTATCCGCGTGTTCCTTTTTATGAGCAGATCAAAAACAGCGAACCCTTTCACACCGACACTGGTAGACTTCATGCTTATTCAGACATTCCGGAGGCTATCGAATATGGCGAGAATTTCATCGTCCATCGTGAGGGCCCGGAAGCCACACCTTATCTGCCGAATGTGATTGTAAGCTCCAATCCGTTTATTCGTCCAGATGATTACGGTATTCCTCTGAATGCTCAGCACTGGGACCATCGAACCATACGCAATGTTAAGATGCCTTGGAGAAAGGTCAAGAACAGCAAGAATTTCCTGTGGCAGAAGGGGTTTCAATTTTACTGTTTGACGCCCAAGACACGCCACCGGGTGCACAGCGGTTGGTCCAATGTGGATTGGCACATGTTGTACGATTCCAACTTCGGCGACCCTTATCGTCTCGATAAGCGTGCGCCGTGTGTGGGAGAGCATCAATTGCACATCAATCCACAGGCAGCGCGTGATCTAAGCATCAATGATGGGGACTATGTCTACGTGGATGCCAACCCCGCGGACCGTCCTTATATTGGGGCCAAGCCGAATGAGTTCTTCTATCGCGTGTCGCGCTGTATGCTGCGAGTGAAATACAATCACGCTTATCCCTACAACATCGTGATGATGAAACA
>JBHIAW010000171.1:0-6209 GCA_046758765.1 bacterium | reverse complement strand
GCGAAATTAATTTTTCAATTTGCATTTTTCATTTTGCAATTTGCAATTGCGGCTCTGCCGCGCTAATCTGTTGAGAGTCGAATCTTCGTTTTTTTTGCAAAAGTTTTAATAATCTCATAAAAAGTAGTTGGTTGGGACTATTCACTATTTACTTTTCACTATTCACTTTCGCTTTAGCGCGCTATGCTGTTTGTAGGTATTTATTTTAATCCTTTAAAAAGAATAACCCACACTAAACGTATTTACATTATCAAATACATCCATATTGACATAGGCATAATCGAAACGAATATTTTTATAGTTAAATCCTATGCCAGTTGAAAAATCTTCCCTTTCATGATTGATTTTGTAACCTAATCGCAGTGAGATAATATCTAAGATTTTCAAATCCATACCCAGATTAACGCGTTCTGTATAGTCATTCAGATAAATAGCTTCGATAGCCGCAGTTAAAACCATAGCTTTGTAATCAATAACTTCTCCAGCTAAACCCAGATTGAAAGTAAACGGCAAAGGATATTCCCCGTAATCAAATGTGCGTGATTCTCGAAACAGTCCTTTGACAACAGTATCTGTGTATGATCCACCAAATTTTATATCTGCTCCAAAATTCCTTAGAGCCATTACTAAGCGAACTGTTTTAAAGCCAATCCGATAGTAAGTGGCGATATCAAATGCAAAACCTCTGGCATGTAGTGTGTAAATTTGTTGGTCAATGAATTTTATGGTTCCCCCTACAGAAAACTTATCAGTAAATTGTTTTGCATAGGACAGACCGATCGCTACATCCTGATAGCTAAAAAATTCACCCGTACCCTCTTGTTGTGTGGTCGTAGTAATTTCCATCTGCTCAGTCCCGAGCCTGATGAGTGAAAATCCAATTGCACCAAATTGATCAAAGTTCTTGGCTATTGCTACCGCCTGATGATTAATATCCGCTATCCATCGAGTGTATGAAAAGGTAATATTAAAATTTTTTATCCTGGTCATTGCTGCAGGATTCCAGAAAGTTGCGGTTGCATCATCGGTGATTGCGGTAAATGCCCCCCCCATTCCCATGGCGTGTGCACTAACATTTATCTTCAAGAATTGCGCCCCGGCTGTACCTACTTTGTTAAGACCGCTCTGAGCCACAACTATAGTTGGCAGAAACGATATTAGTAAGAATAGAATCTTTTGCACTTTAGTACTCCTATGTTCTTTGGCAAAGATTTAATGGAACACGGATCGAACGGATAGAATGGATTTGCATAGATAAAAAACAGACATAAGTTCATTATATTCTTTTTCAAATGATTGTTAAGAATTTTTCTACTACATCCAGGTTTATTCGTAAAATGTCAAAAGAGTGCCGATTTCTATCGTTGATGCTTCTGAATAAATCCGTGTTAATACGTCTAATGCGTTAAATCTGTGTTCTATTTAATAAAATTGTTTGGAACTTCATTTCTTTAGTCATTCATCGCTGACCTTTAACTACAGCAAATTTGCCTATGAACTCCTGTCCATCTTCAGTAACTACCCGGTAAACATAAAGTCCTGAAACTATGGCTTGTTTGTTTTTGGATATCATATCCCAGGCTTCATCACCAGAATTATCCGGCGTGCCATCCCCTGGTAAATTATGAAGTAGGGTTGCAATATGATCCCCCATAAGTGAATAGATATAAATCGTGCATTTCTCTGGAAGATGAGTAAAAAATATCTTACTCTCATAATCTTCTATTTCCCAGGTTGCGCTGCCAAGATACGGATTAGGAACCACTTTAACACGATTGTGACTGGTTTCCGCCATGTTTACTGGTCGAATTTCTTCAAGTGTTCTACATACCTCACTCCATTTTCCAGATTCGTTACCATCTGTATCAAAACTGGTTATGTTATAAAAAAGAGGAAACCCAATCTCGCCAACATCGGTATATTCAGGATTTGTGGTTTCGGTTACTAGCTTCCAAGGTCCAATAACTGAGACGTCACTTTTATATACTCGATACCCGGCGAAATCAAGTTCGTGAGAAGCTTCGTCGGACCAGGAGAGATGAATATTCTTGCCAGAAACCTCAACAGGATTGAGTATTGGAACTTGTGGCGGTTTTTTAGCCTCATCAATTTCAAACCCGTTTTGAGCTAATTCAAGGGCCTTCTGGGTATTGGCGCGGATGCCATCTAAACCATCTCCATATATTATAGCCATAACAACTTCAATAGAACCTGATGGTTTTATAAGATACGGTCCCACTGCATTTAATATAGAATAAGGGCCAGGCGCGTCTGCATCTGCTGAAATTCCTTCTTTCACACGATTGAGCAAATCCTCCTTACTGGTAATTAACCGCGTCATAGGAAAATAATGAAAAGTGGTCCATTTTTGCTCAAAGGTTGGTTCTTCATCTGAATTCGAATTTACAAGAGGAGCAGATATTAAAGCATGGCCAACATAATAGGGTGAGAGTCCACCATCACCATTGTCGTCATACATATAGGCCAATCCTAATTCAGAATCATAAGCACAGTAATCATCTAACTCCCGGCTGGTAACGCCGCTAGCCCCAACATCTGCTGGTAGCAGGAAACCAAAATAAAAGTCTGTAATCGTATCGCTTCCAGTACTGGTAAAAACAAATTTCAAGATAAGAAAATCATCGTAATCTGTGTGATTCCAGGCCATCACAGTTGTGGTCATCTCAAGATTTAATTTAGTTGGTCTTCTTACCCGTCCAAAATCTGAAGTGGCTTCCAGAATTGAGGTAGAAAGACCATCTCCCTTTTGCATCCAATCCTGTTTCAGGCGGTCCGCATTCAATAGATTATATTGCAGCTCTTGCGCAGCAATGCTACCGCCATTACTTCCATAAAAAACATGCTGTTCGCCCCTAACCTGACAGGTCAATGCCACACCAGCTTCCAGAACATAAAAGTCTTTACCCCCGCCCGGGTATTCTAATTGACCAATATAACCAAGATTAGATACAAAAGGATAAGCCCAAAGCCTGCCAATTTTAACTTTGGCAGTCGTAGCATTTATTTTCTTCAGTGTTGGTTCTTCGGCTATTGCGAGGTTCACCACTAACATCGCTAATATCATGAACCGTATAAATGTATTAGGGAGATATCTCATTTAGTCACCTAACGAAAACTTGCCATTATTCTCATAATAATCATTTGTCCGTTAGTTATTAAAATCTATAACTCATCCCCGCTTTTATCTCTCTATGAGAGCCGAAAACGGTTGGGTCATCCAGTGGACCTTCAAATTCTTCCGGATGATCCCGCAAATGCGAAATGACCGGAATCCGTCGATTTTCGCCATTATCAAAATTAACCACATTTTGGGTATCAAACAAATTGGTTACCAGCAGGTAAAAATCAGCTTTTACACCACGGATGTTAAAAGCCTTATTGAGTTTTAGATCAACATTCCAGGTGTGTGGCAAACGGTGGTTGTTTTCGATTGGCAATATAGATTCTTGATAACCAGTATACGGCAGTCCGGACCCATAGGTAAATAACAAATTGGCACCGTAATTATCTGGTTTTCGATAATCAATATTAAAGGCAACAGTATGTCTTTGATCCCAATTGAGAAAATATTGCTGTACAGGATCCAATTGGCCTCTCGTAAATACTCTTAAAAAACCATCGTGATAGTCTGATGTCTTTCCCCTGGCTATCATGAAGGTATAGGAAAATACCAGACCAAGATGATCAGATAGAGAAGGTATTTTCCTTAAATTGAATTCAAACCCTTTTACATTTCCATATCCAATGTTTTCATTATTGAACCAAAGGGGATATTCAATGACAGAATATCGACGCTCGCCAGAAGCTGTAGTATCGCCCGCTATAATATCGAGGTACTGTTCGTCATTAGGATTAATCACCATATAGGTTTCAGTAAGATTAGAAATGTCTTTGTAAAATACAGTCATATCAGTAATAATATTATCGGTTATCGCCGATTTTACGCCGACTTCATAAGAGATCGTTCGTTCAGGTTTGAGATCTGGATTGCCGCCAAGAGCCAAAACATCAAAACTATAATTGTAATTACGATACAAATAATACCAATCTGGAATTTGATAAAAATGTCCATAGGTAAAATGTAATACATGTCGATCGGTGATTGGATGGGAAACACCGATGCGAGGACTGATCATATATTTAATGGATGCCCGCTTCCAATCACGAGGGCTGGGAATATCATGATTTGCTCCCTTCCAATTAGCAATATCTGGATCATCTGGGCTTTCCGGTGGGCCAAATGGTCGCTCATCATAATAAGGTCGATAAAAATCTGATGGCAGTGAGGCATCTGGATCAAAGGCTTCAAGACGAACTCCGGCATTCATAATCATGCCTTCAAACTCAATTTTATCTTGCAGGTAGAATGCGTATAGTTTGGGGTAAATCTTGGGTAGGTTCAAATCATTTCGCCCCAGTGAATGCGCAAAGGTAAAAGGAAAGCCATAATAAGCCAGTACCGCCTGATAATACAAATCATATATATTAACCTCAATTCCAGATTTCACCTGATGATGTTTACCCAACTGGCTGGTCAGATTGCTTTTTATTAAATAAGTTTTAATATATTCTTCTCGGAATAAATTGTTATCGGAATTTATCTCATAATAGGTTCCGGGCAGCTTTCTATCATTGAGGTTAACTGCCTGGGGATTTTCCAATGTATCACCTCCAACCACCACCGGAGATTGCCAGACGCCTCCATTTGGTTTTGGCTGACCAACTAAAGTAGTATCAATTACATTATAGCTATAAGGTTGGGTAATATCCCACCATTTATCTTTCTGAGCGGCTTTATAATAGGTATTGGAATAACCACCTACGATTGAATAATAGATGGTAGAACTTATAAGGTGAGTCCAATGGAACGAGAAGTGATCAACCTTATAATCTCGAAATTGAAACGTATCGGGAATGTATTTTCTGCGGGCATCATATAAAAAGTAGGATTTCCTAGTAACCATCCCATTAAGTTTCAGGCTGATGTTACTGGCAATATCGTAGGAAATCTTGGCATTTAACAATAACTCGTTAAAATCATTATTCACTTTTTCTCGAGATGGAAACCCATCATCGGCTTTAGTCCATTCAACACTTGCAAAATATTTTATGGGCTTGTATTGAAACAAAGGGCCACCAAGTCCCAATCGATAGCGTCGAAAACCTGTATAATAATCATACTTTTTTGCATCCCCATAAATACGCGGATCCAATTTCTCCAGCGGTATCTCTTTCCCTGGATCAATATCCAGCTCACTTTCCAATTCAAAAAAGCCACTAAATTGATTACTCCCCTCTCTGGTAGTTACATTGACCACCCCGGAAAGGGCATTGCCAAACTCAGCATTAAATCCACCGCTTTGAACGACCAATTCAGAAATAGCATTATTGCTCAGGCTAACCGCAGAAATTCCGCTAAAGGATGTGCCATAGTTCGGTTCCTGAATCACAACGCCATCGACCTCAAACACCACTTCCCGCTGACGCCCACCACGAAGATGGAATCCTTTAGCATCACGAGTCATGCCCGGATTTATCGCAATTATATCCGTATAATCATCAATCGCCATCGAAGTGATTCTATCGTTGTCAATAATGGTCATTGAGGTCGTAACATCTTTCTGAACCAAGGGCCTTTTAGCAACAATGATTACCTCTTCTGCTTCGAGAATAGTCTCTTCCATTTCAAAATCCACCCTGGTAGTCAGATCCAACATGACTTTTACATCTTGGATGATAACTTGCTTGTAGCCGATCATCATCGCCTTTAACTTATAGGTTCCTACTGGAACTCTTAATATAATAAAATCACCGTTGATATCTGTGGCCGCCCCCATAGAGGTTCCCTGTATCACTACGTTGATTCCGGGGAGTGGTTTGCCAGTTGCGGCATCTTTGATAGTGCCAACAATCTTACCGGTTGCAACAGAGAAGCCATTCTCTGTGAATAAGAATAAAGGGAGCAGGGTGAAAATCCAATATGGAGGTTTTTTAATTATCAATTTTCCCTCCTTGATGGTGAGTTTATAGACCTCTGCAAAATAGGGTGTACAACATTTAGGTTGAGATTGTCATAGGCAGGCTGAAGCCTGTACACCTATTTTGTCATAACGCTTCGCTGTCATTCATAGTCATTAGCTAGTGTTTGAACGAAAACAGTCTTTTCCTGTCATTCCCGCATGCTTTAA
>JBHIAW010000170.1:0-6276 GCA_046758765.1 bacterium | reverse complement strand
TCTTTTTAGATTCATTCTTTCCTCCTTACTTAGGTAGGCCGCCCACCATTTTCTCCGGGACTATATGTTTATCAAATTCCTCTTCTGTAAGGTATCCAAGACTAACAGCCGCTTCACGAAGTGTGATGCCTTCTTTGTGAGCCTTTTTCGCTACCGCTGCCGCCTTATCATACCCAATGACTGGCTTCAAAGCCGTGACCAGCATCAGAGAATGTTCAAGATTCTTTTTAATAACTGTGTGGTTGGGCTTGATACCGACTGCACAATTTTTATTGAATGAGTCGCACGCATCCCCAAGCAACCTGGCAGACATGAGCAGGTTGGAGATCATCATCGGTTTGAAGACATTCAGCTCAAAATGACCATTCATCCCACCGATACTAATTGCCGTATCGTTACCAATCACCTGGGCGCAAACCATGGTCAAGGCTTCAGCCTGTGTAGGGTTCACTTTCCCCGGCATGATAGAAGAGCCAGGTTCATTCTCGGGTATAAGGATTTCACCAATTCCACAGCGGGGACCAGAAGCCAAAAGGCGGATATCATTGGCGATTTTCATCAGGCTTACGGCAACGGTTCTTAGAGCACCAGATGTTTCAACAATGGCATCATGGGCAGCCAGCGACTCGAATTTATTCTCGGCCGATACAAAGGGCAGGGCCGTCAGTTCTGCGATCTTTTTCGCGACCTTTTCTGCAAACCCCGACGGAGTGTTGATTCCAGTCCCAACCGCAGTTCCTCCCAGCGCAAGTTCCGAAAGGTGCGGCAAGGTATTTTTGATCGCTTTAATGCCGTGCTGCAACTGAGAAGCGTAGCCAGAAAATTCCTGTCCCAGCGTTAATGGCGTGGCGTCCATCAAATGAGTTCTACCAATTTTGACCACCGACATAAATTCCTTTGCCTTATCAGCTAGTGTATCGTGCAACGCTTGCACATTCGGTAAGGTATTTTGGGTGATTAATTGATACGCGGCGATGTGCATGGCAGTTGGAAAGGTATCGTTCGAAGATTGCGACTTATTAACGTGATCGTTGGGATGAATGGGATGCTTAGAGCCTAGCTCACCCCCTGACAACTCGATAGCACGATTTGAGATGACCTCGTTTACGTTCATATTGGTTTGTGTTCCGGAGCCGGTTTGCCAGATAAGCAACGGGAAATGATCGTCCAGTTTGCCTTCGGAAATTTCATCGCATACCTTTGCGATGATATCTGCCTTTTCTTTTGGCAGAACTCCACATTCATAGTTTGTAAGCGCGACAGCCTTTTTCAATGTGGCAAAGGCTTGAATCACCTCGATGGGCATCCGCTGGCCGCCTATCTTGAAATTTTGTAAAGAGCGTTGCGTTTGGGCGCCCCAGTATTTATCGGCGGGGACTTCGACCGTTCCCATGGTATCCTTTTCAATCCGAATACTCATAATAATTGATTCTCCAACATATTTTACATTCTTGCGGCAATGATTTAATACTACAGCGCAAGGCCGATTAGTTCACTTTTCAATTTCAACGCCACGCCAAAAGGCCACATAATTTTTAATGTGCTTTGCTGCCTCTTTCGGCTCTGGATAGTACCAGGCTGCATCTACATTAACCTCTTTATCAACTCGAATATGATAGTAGCTTGCCGTTCCTTTCCAGGAGCATTCAGTGTGGGTATTACTTTCTCTAAAGTATTCTTTGTTGATCGAGTCTGGGGGAAAATAGTAATTGCCCTCGACTTTTTCGCACTGGTCACTTTCTGCAAGAACTTTTCCTTTCCAAATCGCTCTGGCCATCTCTTGGCTCTCCTAAGTTTAATTTACAATTAATACGAACTCGACAACTATGTGGTTTCTGGTTGCCATTCCATAATTAATATGTTCTTATTTGTTGGCAACATTCTTGGTGAAGCTCTGCTGGATGATTTCAAGCCAGCGTTCGGTTGAAATGAACTGCCAACTCCACGATTGCCATTTTTCGGGCAATCCTTCCGACTTTATTTCATCTAGGCTTTTGCCCGAATCAATGTGCTGGCGAACTATCTCGGTTGTCTCCTCTAGCATTTGATGAAAGGCTTTCAAATCATCTAAACTTGAAAGTGGTCCGTGGCCTGGAATGATTTTTACATCTGCTGGAAGTTCGCTTATCACTTTTTCAACATTCTCTATATAGCCTTCGACATCTCCGCCACTTGACAGGTCAACAAAGGGAAACATACCAGAGAAAAAATAGTCTCCCATGTGAACAACATTGGAACCCGTAAAGAAAATAACCGCATCGCCATCGGTGTGGCCGTGGGGATAATGCATGGCTTTAATTTCTTCGCCATTGAAATGAACCGATAGTGATGCATCGAAGGTAATCACTGGCCAGGCTTCTTTTGGTTTGGGTTCGATTTCTCGACCCAAAGCATTCTGTTTTGCCATCAGTCGTTTTCGGACATTAGTGTGGGCAATGACTGGGGCTTCCGGGCCAAAAACTTCATTGCCTCCCGTGTGGTCCCGATGCCAGTGAGTGTTGAGAATGAATTTGAGTTTATCACCGCCCAGGTCCTTGACAGCGGCCCTGATCTTATCCGCCAGCGGTGCAAATTGATCGTCCACCATTAACACCCCATCATCCCCAACGGAAACAGCGATATTGCCGCCCCGGCCTTGTAGCATATAAATGTTTCCTGCAACATGGGTGGCTTTGATCTCTACTTTCGAAAAATCTTGTTGAACAATGGCAAACCCCACGCTGATGACCAGGAAAACTAAAACTGGGACCAAATAGAGTTTCTTCATAGCTTATCTCCTTTTCTTCTTTACATTTCTCGTCAATTAATCAAAGACTATAACTATTCAGCCTGTCATTCCCGAACGCTTTCATCTGGAATCCATAAGTCATGCGATCTCCATACTATTTTGACTGTCAGCAAAACATGGATTCCTGCTTAAAACATGCAGGCATGACAACAGGCTGAATAGTTATCAAAAAATAGTGTTTACAAAAAATCCACTGAAGCTCGTTGGCGCCTCCTTTGGCATTCACTTTATTATCACAAACTTACCCACTTCATCTTTTCCAGTGTTTAAATCCTCGACGTGAAAAATATAAAGTCCTGTAGCTGTGGCCTGATCGTCTCGAGTGACCGTGTCCCAGGCATGAATGCCGCGAGCAAATATGCGTTCGCCCGGAGCAAATTGGTCAAACCACTGAATGTCGTTTCCCTGATACGTATCAGCATGATGTTCAATTATGTCTACCATATTACCTGAAAGGGTAAAAATGCGGATAATGCAGTCCTCTGGAAGATTGTAGAAATAGATTTTTCGTTCGCGTTCTAAACGGCCATCCCAAACAGCACCGGCGCGGTACGGGTTCGGAAATACACCAACCTTTTCTTCTGACTCTTTCTTACTTCCTTCAATCGGGACGGCCGGGGTACCGGGAAAAACCCGAGCAGCGGTTAGTAAGGGGTCGCTCTCCAAACTTTGCAAGTTATTAATCGGATCACCAGCATCGTAGGAAGTGATGGCAAAAGCATACTGCCAGCCATTGTGCAGATTTTCTATGTCAAATTTGTAAACGTAAAAAGTAGTATCCTCAAATGCTTCTCCGGTAATCGGGTCGGTACGGGTCTGAATTTCATCTTCAAAAAAGATGGGTTCCGGCATGCGGATGAAATCAAACCCGGTGTTTAATCCTATATTATCATCACTGCGGTCAAAATCAGCGATTAAACTGAACGTACTCAGCAAATCGCTGATTCCTAAATCGGCCCCCAACTGGGTACGATAGAGCCGGTAACCCTCAAAGTCCTGTTCACCACTCAATGGATCAACAACGCCCTCTGGAGAATTATCCCAGAGCAGCGTGACCCTTTGATTGCCGGGAATAATTTTGAACCTTGGCGGAAACGGTGGGGACGGTAAAATATAGCGATCGAGTTGACCGTTTTTGTTCAAATCCTCTCCTTCATCTATTCTATTATTTTGGTTGCGATCTTCGCCATCGAAAGCCGTCTGAGCCCAAAATGCATTCAGAAAGAGATTCTTTTTGCTGCGCTCTGTGTCTTCTTCCATGACATCCGGGCCAAACTTTTTGGCGGTCACCACGGCAAACACTACATTGATAGATGCACCAGGATTTAAGACCTCAAACGGGCCCGTGGAAAGCAGCATGGTACGATTGCTGGGACCTTTAGCGCCATCAAGATTCCGCCAATAAAAGGAGCTATTTGGATCACTCAGATCCGGTCGAGTATTAAAGCCAACACTGAGTTTGTCGTAGCGCTGATCATCACTGGTTGGAGAAAAGAAAATAGGGTCTTGAATGTTTCTGAACTGCCACATATTGAAAATGCCGCGGGCAGAGTCTCCTGCCGGAAAAGGGAGGCTGCCCAGAAGCTTCACCCCAATGTAATTTTCCGCGAAACCGCTCTCGCCGTCAAAATCGTATTCATAGGCCAATCTCAAGGAATCTACGTAGCCGTTGCCATCGTCACGGAAATTCCAGGTGCGGTTGGGCCCCATATTGGGCGTCAATTTGGTGTTGCCGACCATGGTATCCACCCACAAGCCAACGTACATATTTTCGATGGCTTCAGCGCTGGCATTGGTGATTTCATAATTCAGGATAACAAAGGAATTGGCAAAGCTAAGCGCCCAAGCGTAACTTTCCTGGTGTATGTCGATTCCAAGAGGCTTATGCTCGGGAATCGGTTCTCCTGTTTCAGGGACCACGGTGTTGCGGTCGGTGTAATCTCCAATGAAATCTTGATGGGAGACCGCGTCGAGTGAGAAAAACTTAGAATCTAATAGAGTCGAGCGCTCGACAACTACGTCGGTAGGTGACGCGCTGTTGGTGAATTCAAACCCTTGCAGGACATTGACTACTGAGGAGGCATCCACCGCGGCTGTGGAAACCAATTTTTCGCCAGCCTTGATGCCACCTACCCACAGACCACCATGAAAAAGGTGCTCAATCCCGGAACCTTTTGGAAATTCACATGAAGGTTGGCCAGCAATGTCAAAGCCATGGCCTATGGTTCCGAAGTTGGTTACGGTGAGTTCGATGTTGCCGATGTTGGTAAATTTGGAAAGGTCATCGATAAGAGATTTGCGTAAATACAGGCTCTGGTCTTGCGGTCTAAGAGTGCCAAGATGGAGCAAGGAACAGAATAGACAGGTCAATAAGTAAAAACTTGACTTGAACTTCATAATCAGTTTGTGTTCATATCCAATTGAAGTGTCCTAATTGCAAATTCCTATCCTGCTCCTCTAAAAACTAATCTAAAAAACAAAAATGTGTTTGTCAAGTCAAATTGTTAAATTATTTAAAATTCAAAATCTGTTGGGTTCGGTTGCGTCTGCTTAAACCTGTTCCTCATTAGATCTTTTGCTTATAAATATGGTCAGCATCTTTTACTTTGCCGCCTTGCAAAACTTTTATTCCGTGCGGAATGGCCGGCAAAATCGCTTCTAAATTTTCGCGAACCCCTTTGGGACTGCCGGGTAAATTAATAATGAGTGATTTTTCGAGCGTGCCAGCCACAGCGCGGGAAAGCAAAGCATACGGGGTGCTTTTAAATCCCGTCATACGCATGGCCTCTTCGAAGCCCGATACCCGTCGTTCGATAACCTCAAGGGTGGCTTCGGGAGTGACGTCGGTGGGAGCAAGACCCGTGCCGCCTGTCGTCAATATCAAATCGGCTTTCACCACCTCGGCCATGCGTTTTAGGTGCCAGACAATTTCCTTCTTAACATCTGGAATGATTTGATAGTCCACGACCTCGCCATCAATTTTCTTAATGATATCTTTAATGGTCTCTCCGCTGGTGTCTTCTTGCTTCCCGCGACTACGGCGGGTGGATATGGTTAGAATGGCTACTTTAATGGACATGCTTCACAACTTTGCAATTTCAATGATTTGAATTAGAGTGCCCCACATATAAATACTTGCCAGGTCATCGCGTATTCTGGCCTCAAACCGTACTCGCAAACCATCTTCTTGAAATTCTGATGCAAGATTAACTGGCAGGTAATTCTCACCGTTGTCTCCAACAATCCCATAGAACCCACCCTCTAACTGAATGAATGTTATTGTGCCTGTTTCATTGATCAAATTATCGTCATCTGAACTGAAGATGCAGTAGCTAAATAATAAAGGTATCAAGAATATTATTGACAAATAAAGCTTTTTCATTTTTTGAAGTTGCATGTTTAATAGTAATTACATATTTTTCAAATTAATATGACCTAGCGCGCTAAAGCGCAAATAACAATTCACAAAAACCAAATAACAAATAAAT
>JBHIAW010000169.1:0-6302 GCA_046758765.1 bacterium | reverse complement strand
TCTCATGCCTACCTAATAAGGAGATTGCTTCGCTGAGAAGCGCTCGCAATGACAGCAAAAAATGCTGTTTTCGTTCAAACAGTAGCTAAATAGAAGGCATAATAATTTATAAGATCATCATTTCCTTTCTGATATAACATTCTTGTTTGGGGATAGCAGAAGATGGCTGGACATTTCTCTTCTCAAAAGTCGGACTGAAGCCTTAACTGCATCATCTGTGCCAGCAGGAAACGCTTCTGCTTGGTCTCGAATTCTATGGTTCTTGGTGTGTAACATTTTTTATACCGAACAAACGCTAACCCTGAATACTTTCCGGTCAGCGGTTCATGGAAGGCGAGAAAATTTCATAACAAATTAAAAAAATGTAGTCTTATTGTCAACTATTTTGTTCCAAAATTAAAGGTAGGGCTTTATGAGGAGATTTCCGGAGATAATATTGCTTCTAACGCTTTTTCTTGATTCTTGTAGATCTTTAAAACCGTGTTAAGCTTGGTAATTTTGAAGTAAAAAGCGACTTTACCCTCAATATTAACAAAGTGAACATCGCCACCGGCTCTTCGTAAACTCATCACGCATGACAACATCATGCCAATTCCGGGGCTGTTGATCCAACGTACCTTTTTGAAATCAAGTATAATATTTTTTTCACCCGAAGCGACCAAGTGCTTCAATCGCTCGCACAGCGACGCTGATTCGCCGGCACCCATAATCTTGCCTTCTAACTTGAAAACATAGATGCCTTTTACACTTTTTTCAGAAAATTGCATTTCCATAATAATATCTATTTAACACACCTTGGATTGATTTTGTTCTCAATTTTGGCGCTTTTTCTGAAATATTAAGTATAATCGGCCAACCGTGTAAAAAGCTCCAAATAATCTTTCAGGTGTCGCGTAATCAAAAAGTTGTCTAGTACATGCTCACGGGCAGTCTTTCCCATTTCTTGTACCTTTTCAGGCCGCTGCAACAAATATAAGATTTTCTCTGCACACGCTTGAACCGTATCAACTAAGAAGCCGGTCTTCCCATCGATTATTTGCAGCGGAATGCCTCCGGTGTTTCCACCAATCACCGGCTTGCGTTTCCATAGAGCTTCAGTAACCACGAGTCCAAAGCCCTCACGGGTAGATTTCTGGATGATTAAGTCAGAGGCCGTCTGAAAGCAGCCAACCTCATAGGCGCCAACTCCATGGAAATTGTGCAGGATATGTATATCGTAATCTTCCCCAGCATGTCGGGAGGTTTTGTCCAGATATGACCATCCCTCAGGATCATCCGTGGCCATAGAACCCACCAATGCTAATTGAAGCTCTGGTAGCTCTTTTCTAACGATTCGGTAGGCATCGATTACTCCCAATGGATCTTTCCAAGGGTCAAAGCGGCTCACTTGCGTCACCAAAGGCCGTCTTAAGTCAATGCCGAATTTTGCCACAACCTGTTTAGCTTTCTTTTCAGGTATCGGCGTATTCTTAGGTGTCAGGGGATCAATGCTTGGTGGAATAGTAGTGATATTTTCGAAATCTACTGCAGGCCCTACATATTGTTCCATTGTGAAAATAGCGCAGTCGTACTCATTTATGAAAGGAGCATAAAACTCCCAGTAACTGGGATTGGGGTTAGATGTATCTATATGACAGCGCCAGATCCAATGCGTCCCACCTTCATGACCATGGTAATGAAGCAGACCAGCCGGCTGGGGATCGTGAACAACAATATAGTCGTACCCGGCCTCAAAGTTCTTAGCATTCATCTGATTATGACGACGCCATATAGTTTTCATTTCTTCTGTCAGTGGTAGGTTCATACCTTGCAAGCCATTATGGCTAGCTTTGGTTACGTTAAAAAATTCATCTGTTCCTTCAATTACCTGCCACTCCGCTTGCACACCTACATCACACATCAATGGAACAAGTGCCTGAAGAATTTCGGCCACACCTCCACCGTAGGCGGTCGAATTAATATGTACTACACGGGCGCCCTTGAGGGCTTTGGCTAATTGTTGAATTTCTTCAAATCGCTCGTCTCCGATAATGGGCCGATAGTCATTAAGTGATTTTTGAGCCAGCTTTACTTTTTGTAGCATTTATTCACTCCTCAGAAGATAAATTATAGGATTCAGTATAGATTACAAAGTCCCGGGTCCAACCCTGCTTAAGATCAGGAACTAAAATCGCGTCAAATTTCACCGTCACTTCATCTTCCTGACCACTATCGGTGAGATTGTTAATTTCATTATATGAGAACTTCGGCCTTTCCTAAGATCACCGTTTTTTACTACAGTTACAAAGTATGGATTGCGCAAATACCTGAGTAAGGTTTATTTGGCGCATTCTTTGAATTCGCTGGGCAAGGCATTTGTCACAGCGTGAGAATTTTTCAATATCCCAGAGATCAGCAAACACGCGCCCGCGCTTTAGCCCGATACCGTATTCAAGCACTTCTTCCAGTGATTCAATTCTTGGTTGGTAAAACAGTCCCAGCTCCTGCAGTCGCTCAAGCGCACCATTTCCACCCCGAGTGGGAATAATCACGCAACACTCTACCCCAATATCGAAAGCGAAATCAATGGACCGCTTGGCCCAGAACACCCCCTCAACTTCGTTGAGAAAAGGTGGCCGAAGAAGAATAAACGCGCGAACCAATATGCCGTTTCTGGTGAGATAGTAGGTGGCGCGCTCAAAATCCTCCAGCGTCATGCACTTGTTTAGTCTCCTCAGGACATCAGGATGGACGGTTTCCAAACCCATGGCTATCTGCAATTTAGGCTGCAGCAAATCCCTAAAGGCCAAACAAGCCTCATTAATAAGTCGAGGATGGCATTCGACCAGGACAGTCTTGAAGGGCTTAAGTAACTTCGCAATCCGCTGTACATCTTTCGCCTTGACATCGAAAAAACTGCCGCTATTGTACAGCTTAATGTGTGGTGCAGAGCTTAGGTGATCTGACGCCCAGTGAATTTGTGCCGGGATTGCTCCATCTGGTACACGGCGATTGGTCGTATTTTTCCAGAGATCGCACATCAGGCAGCGAAAGGGGCACTCGCGATTCGTCAAGAATATGGTGGCTGCATTTTCAACTAAACCTTCTTCCGTTCGTTCCTTTTCCACGAGATAAGCATAGGGCCGCCAAGGGTTCACACGGTTTTTGCTCGGACGCTGAGCCAAAATCCAGCGGTCGTCGATCTGGACTGCAGCCGTATTATTCATATAAAGCATTGAAAACTCGACGGTATTCGGAAGGCTTTACTGGAAATCGGTCCTCGAATACTCTGCGTGCTGCCGCCCCATGCTGAAACCGACGTTTTGGAAAAACAGGCATGTCCAGACCCGTAATCGCTTTGACACCAAGGGAGACAATCTCCCCTTTGAGTCGATACAGGTTCTCGTGACGCCACTGGGTCAGAGCAGCAAACGGGATAGCTTCAGCGACTTCGATGACATTTGGCAGTGTATAAGGGCTACACCCTTCGAAGCCAAACATATTTGCGGGTGCGTAGGTGCGGGTGTAACCTCGACTGAGTCCGCCGGAGTAGGTCAGCGAATGCTTGATTGAATCCACGCCCCACCCTTCTTGGTAGAGCATCATGTTGTTTAGGACACTTCGAATGGTAAGCTCTGGATTCTCTTCAATAGGATAATCCTTCAGGTTTTCATCCCCGCCATCGCCATCAATCAGATAGCGCCACTCTGGATAACGTTTGCGAATACCACGACACAAAGCCAGGTTCATGGCCGCCGCTTGGATATCAAGAGGTTTATAATCCTCCACAACACGAATCGTTTCCTGCCAATCAATTTCGTCTTGAGAGACTTCTATGGGCTCCAAAAATAGAGAGAGCCCAAGCATTTCCAGAAAGCAATGAGCCTGTGCCAAATCTTGACCACCTCCATCAACCGCTAACGTAAAAGCCTTGAGTCGTGCAGGATTTAAGCCAAGCTGTAACATGGCATGATAGGTGAGCAAGAATACCGAGCCGCTGTCTATCCCACCTGAGAAACACACACCGACAGGGCCTTCGGTGGCTCGGTTCTGAAGCCATTTAACAATTTCCTGGTACAGCGCCTGCATATAAACCGTGCCGATCTTAGCAGTATCCGGCTCAAGGGAGTTCCGATTGGGACTAAAAAATCTGTAGTAAGTTGGATTAGGGTCTGGGCAACCCACAAGAGCGATCTCAGTCACATAATGTGCCGGCGCCATGCGCGTATAGGAAGGATGAAACTGATCATTTAGTCCTTCACTTTTCAAGTACTCCAGAATAGTATCGATACGATCCGCGGCCACAAGACAAGGTCCAGCAGCACGTTTGGCAATAAAATAGCGCAAAGGTCGTCCAATAGACCGCGCCAACCGCACCGTCTTACCATTCATGGCCACTAACGCAAATTGACCATCGATAGTCCTCACGTCCTTCGCATCTCCGGTTGCCAGAAGCTCCCTGGCTTGTTCCACTGTCATATTATAAATAATATTTTTAGAAGCATCCATCAAATCGACCACGCGTTGAATAAGTTGAGAATTATGCATTGTCCTACCCCTAATATTTAATTACTGGATTGATAAGGTAGATTGAGTTATTTAATACAAAAATTACATAAATCTTTTTTAAAAATCAAGCAAGTCATAAAACAGGGTCTCTACGGCCCGATATAAAAGTACAAATCCCTGGACACGCCTCTCATGCTCAGGTAGTGGAAACCATGTTCTGGGCTATTGGTAAGAACCGTCCGTTTATGAAGTCAAATAGTCAGAAGGAGGTTGCTTGTAAGAAGCTCGGACGTCCTTTGATTATCTCTGTGAGACCTACCGAACCTGCGCGATTGCCACTGGCATCGAACCGGATTGTACCGGTAACTCCCTGCAGGTAGTCGGTGGTCGCAAGGGTATCCCGAATTTTCTTCCGATCAAGTCCGACCCTTCTAATAGCTTCTATGATGAGTCTCATTCCATCGTAGGCATAGGCTGCTACCGCACTCGGCTGGCAACCGTAAATATTTTGAAAATCTCGCCGGAAGCTCTTTCCCTCGGCAGTACGCCAATGTCCTGGAGCGACCAAGACCGCCCTCTCTAGGCACGTTCCTGCCAGCCTTAAGAACTCATCATTGGCAAGAGATAAGGGACCGAAGAGCGCCTGCTTCATCCCAAGGGCTCGCATTTGTTGAACGAGCGTCGCGGTTGGTGAAGGCTGTCCGAAGAGTACCACGCCCTCTATATTGGCATGCTCTATCTGGCTGAACAGGTCATGAAAATCATGGTCGGCCGCTCGGTATGAGAGCTGAAGCGTAAGGCCGTAACCTACAGACGCTGCTATCTTAGCAAAGGTGGCGGCTGCCATGTGTGCATCATACGTGCCCTCGGCCACGGTTGCTACCCGTTTCAGCCGCCTTGTTTGGAAGACCTCTCTGACCAAAACCACGGCCTGTTGTCGATCGTCCGGCACACATCGGAAGAACCAGGGAATCTTGCTCTGTGTCAAGGTAGGGTCGCTGGCCCAGGGAGAAAGCAGGACGACTCGGCCCTTGGTAACGATTTGTTCAGCAAGGTGAGCACTGCGGCCATCCAACGAACCCAAAATTGCCCTAACCCGGTCCTCAAAAACCAGTTTCACAATTTCCTTGGAACCTGATCCCCAAGGTCCCTCATCCGAGCGCACGATCAGTTTGAAGGGGCGTCCGCCAAACCCTCGGCTTCTATTTGCTTCTATGGTGGCCATCTCAGCGCCTTGCTTCGCTGCTAATCCTTGGCCGGCCCTGACCCCCTTCTTAGGAATCAATAGTCCCACTTTCACGACTTCAATGGGCTTGGATCCCTGCAAGGGATTTGGACGCGGCTCAGCGAGTGGTATTGAGCCGGAGTAGAAAAACGATCGTGGTTCCCGGGTTGACAATACGGGACGACTAACCCCGATCAACAGGGCCGCCAGTCCGCTCCACAGACAGAGTGATCTGCACATTATCATGGGGTTAGCTCGACTTTTAGATCTTGAACCATTCTTGCTTGGTACATCATTTCATAAATATGGTGACGTATTTGTTCACGTTAGTTCCTAATACCAAAATAAGCAACTTGTAGCCACAGATTAAGAACTGTCACAGAATTAATTTTGATAAATTTTGTAAGTAATCACGTGTCGCCAAAAAAAGCAAAACGATTTTGGGCAAAACTATTATGAAAAGCTTCATCAACGATTGGTAAATCTTCTCGTTCCAAAATCTTCCTAAGTCTCAATGAATCGAGAAAACGATCCCCATCACTTCATAATCAAGTGAGTGAAAATCGGCATAGGAAATTGGTTTGGTCTG
>JBHIAW010000168.1:0-6315 GCA_046758765.1 bacterium | reverse complement strand
TGCGGTCTATATTTAAGGAGTTCCCGCCATCATGTAATATAATAATAGAGCCAGTAATCACTCTAGTGAGAATCCTATGCACAATTTTTTCTTTCCCCGGTAGGTGAGAATCTCGCGGGTAAACGTCGCCTACGACCGTTTTATATCCCAACTGCTCCACGATATCCAACACTCGTTTCGTAAATAGTCCCATTGGAGGTCTTAAGAATCGAGGCTCGGCCCCATCCAAACTTCTGAGGAGTTCATCTGTACGAACAATTTCATGCGTCATTTCCTCGTCTGTCAATCGAAGCATGGCCGGATGGGTAAAGGTGTGGTTGCCAACTTCATGGCCAGCCTGAACAATGTTTTGAGCTAATTCGAAGTGCGACTCGATGTGTCTACCGATGAGGAAAAAAGTGGCAGGCACCTCAAATTGATTTAAAATATCTAAGAGTCGGGGCGTGTAAGTAATCTGTGGGCCATCGTCAAAGGTTAAGGCGATCATCGGTTCATTCGTAGTCGCACGCCAAAAAACCCGTTTGGTTAGTTTGGGGCCCAATCGTTCTAAAGAAACCGCATGGCTCAAGTCGCCTAACAAAGATTGCAGCGTAACCCCGTCAAATAAATTCCCAAATATCCATTTTTTTTTGTTCATTTATTTTTCCATAGTTATTTATAGTATTGTCAATCAAATCTTCGTTTATTTTGCAAAAGTTTTAATAATCTCATAAAAAGTAGTTGGGTTGGGACTTTTCACTATTCACTTGCGCTTTAGCGCGCTAATTATTCAAGATGTTTTCACTCCTGTTGACGTTTCTATGATACTTAAATACTCATCTTTTATGTTATTCATCTCCGCAACCAGTTTTCTACGTTCTCGCCGCATTTTGTTGAACAACTGACGATTGGTAAATAGAAAAAAGAAGAAACTTATCCGTTCCTGTTCTTCGCGAATTTGTTTTAAGTAAGTCAAAGCAAAGAGGCCTGTAATGGGTAGGCTTGCAAAATAAATGGAAGCCCACAGAGCACCCCCAAAATACCAAACCACAAAAATTTGCAAAGTATAAAAGACAATAAATGCCGTGCCTCCACCTATTAACAGTGCCGATAAAATTTTCGTTCTTTCATCAATAAATTTTTTAGCTATATATTCAGTTATTGAGTAAGGGATGAAATTATTCAGTATGCCGTAGATTGCCACCGGGAATCCCAAAAAAGCCTCACTAAAAGTTCTCATGCTTAATTTAACCAATTGAGTGAAGCCGAGCTTTTCTTTTAGCATAGTGTCCTTCAAATGCAGTTTCTTCAATTTGCGTTTGTAAACATTAATTTTTTCCTGTAACTCACGCACTATCTGAGGCTTATGTTCATAGTAATATTCCACACATTCGGCGATCCTTTGAGTAATAAGAAAATCTGCTAAAGTTTTTTTGGAGGACTTTTCAATTTCTTGAATTTCACTTTTCAACTCATCACGGTAAAGAATTTCAATGTCACGCACAAATTGGTCGAGCTCTGCGTGTCGGATGTTTACCGTGAGCTCCTCCAGACTCCGCTGAATCTCTTCAGTGAGCCTTTGAACCGCCTCATAGTTGTCTTTTCGATTAAGCTCAAAATACGGAGTTAAATCGAGGGCATTACCAATGTTCACCAGAACCTTGCTGCGGAAGCGACTTCGAGAGAAGAAGTAGAGTCCAATTGGAATGACTTTAACCCCCAGTTGATAACGGTTCCGCCGCTCCGTCTCCAGAACAATTCGGGCGGCACCGGTTTTGACTTTTCTTACCTGGCGCAGCATGTCACTGGTGCCTTCCGGGAAAATGCCAATGGTCTCCCCCTTCTCTAAAGCCTCATAACAGGCCTGAAACGCCGTAACATTTTGGTCCATCTTTTCGGGAGAATCCTCGCGGCGATATACTGGAATGACTCCACAGCTTCGTAAGAACCACGACTTAAGTTTATTTGAGAAGAGTCCAGCATGACCGATGTAGTTTACTTTCCGCTTGGTAATCACCCCCATGACCAGTGCATCCATGATGGAATTAGGATGATTGGCCACAAACACTACCGGACCTCGGCGAGGTACATTCTGACCATGCCGCAGCTCTATCTTCTGGAAAAAGATGGCCATGGCGATTTTTACAATACTGCGGATAAAACGATAAAGAACGTGTATGGATTTGGCTTTGATTTGGTTCATGACTCAAACATTTAAATATTCATGCGGCCAATTCATGCTCTTTTTCCTCTAAAATTTGACCTGCTAAATGAAGGGCTTCGGTTATGGCCTCATGATTAATTACTCCATCCCATTCCTCAATAATTGCGTCACAATCCATCCCTTCTGCCACCATTTCAATTACATCTCTAACAAAAATCCGAGTCCCTTTGAACGTTAATTTACCATGGCAAATTTCAGGATCGGCTACAATATATTTTCCAAATTCTTTACGTTTCATGAATGATTTCTCCAATATTTGGATTTTAGAATTTTGAATATTCAATAAATATACTAAATTTAAAGCATTTGATTCAAAATGTAAATAGAAAGTTTAGAATTTTAGCCATTACTCATCTTCACAAAATGTCAGAAAATTTATTTAACAAATTTTATGAAATTATTTTAAAAATTCCAAAAGGAAAGGTAGCCACCTATGGTCAAATTGCCGCCTTGGCTGGTCATCCCCATTCGGCCCGCATGGTAGGCTGGGCGTTAAACAGTCTTCCCCACAATACGCATGTACCCTGGCACCGAGTTATCAATGCCCAGGGCAAGAGTTCCTTCCCTGAAGAATCCCAACGAAAACTGCAGCAGGCGCTTCTTGAAGCCGAAGGCATAATCTTTGATGACAACGGAAAGGTAGATTTAGATAAATTTCAATGGGATGGGTAGTAATTCCATAGCGCGCCAAAGCGCAAGTGAATAGTGAAAAGTAATACCATAGTCTAAATAGGCTGTTCTCAAGCGACGACGCCACCGGTATGTCTTCGTTAGAATCGAAGGAATCTCCTTCCGTGGGAACTTGTTTAGAAGCGAGAGTCCCTTTGTAAAGGGAATTGCCTTAGTGTAGAGTCGGTGGTACTCTTCATAGAATTCCTTGAGCGAAAGTGCGGTGGGCAGCACGGTGTGAATGAAATCAAAGTAGTCGTAGTCGTGGGTAATCAATTGATTTTTCACTTCTGCGCAGAGGTCTGTGCCAGGCAGAGGCGTCAGCACAGCAAAAGAGCGGTCGTTTTCAGGCTAGGTCAACCCCGAAGTATGCGTCAGGAGAACATACAGCGTTATTTTCTGTTCCGAATTATGCCAGGGGTGATTTCGATCGGCTCCACCTGGATTGCCTGAATGTCCAACTCCGCGCCAAGGACCGTGTCTTTGTCCAGAGTGATTTTTCTTGAGTATCTTTCTTCCCCAATATTTCACATTGAGCGACTCAGGCTACGACAGGCTATTCAGCAGCCCGACGAGATATCCTTCCAAGCTGGCTTCCTCACTTTTCAATTTCTCCAGATCATTAGCGCTAAGGTCTGCGATGAGCTGGCCATCCTTCAAAACCAGATTGCGGTCACAAAGCCTTTCAACCACTTCCAGGACGTGAGTCGACAAGATGACTATGCCACCCTCTGCAACGAACTCTTTCAGTAGCGCTTTGATATGAAACGTGCTCTCAAAATCCACGCCGTTCAGCGCTTCATCAAGGAACACAATCTCTGGATGTCCGAGCAGCGCTGCCGCAATGGCCACCTTCTTGCGCATGCCAAGCGAAATGTTGGAAGTCAACTTTCTCCGCTCTGGGTGCAGCAGCAACTTTTCCAACAATTCGGCTACTTCCGAATCCAGTTTCTCGGTTGGTATCTTCTTAACGCCAGCCACGAATCGTATGAAATCTTCAACCGTGAGATCCGGATACAAAAACGGCGTTTCATGCACATATCCGATTCTGCGCTTGAACCAGAGATTCTCTCGGTAGATATTCTTGCCAGCATAACAAATCGAACCCGATGCTGGTCGAAATTGTCCGGAAATAGCCAACAGCATGGTGCTTTTGCCTGCTCCGTTCGGCCCCAACAGGCCAGCAAACATGCCTGGGAACAACGTTACAGAAAGGCCTTCAATAACCGGCGCCCCACCGTAACTCACAACAAGCTCTTTGACTTCCAGCGCATCACTCATGTGATCGGATATAGGAATGTTTTGTTAAAAGTTCGGGCACGCTAAATAGATTGAGCCGCAAGGCAGATATGGATGAAAGGAGAGCTACGACCACCGCAACCTCAACTCGATACTTGTAAAGCAATGCAGAGGTGATTATCAGAACCAGCAGCCAGTAACCGAAATGCTTGTGAGCTCTTTTGAGATTTGGATAATTTGCCACCCCGCTGTTCATAGCTATGCCAAGCAGCATACTTCCTGCCAATATAGATTTCAGCCAAAATTCGACCGCCGAAGACAGACCACCGCCCGAAACAACGATCAAAAACGCCATGACCGCTGAAACCAGCAAAACCCAGGTCAAAGCCGGGACAAAAACCGAAAAATAAAACTGCAGTTTAGAAATTGGAAATGTAAAGGTAATTTGCGTTGGTTCGACTTCCGGGCTGAAACGGTTGATGGTGGCCGAACTGTACCACACAATGTAGATGATGTTCAAACCAAGCAGTACAGAAATGGTGTCTTCCCAATTCTGATTGTTCATCGCCATCAGGTAAGCAGCCGACACAAAGCCGGTGGCCAGCATCAGCCTGGAAAATCTTGTTCTGGAACGCTGGCTCTGAATAATGTTCTTAAATAGCAGTGGATTAAATGCTGACAGACCCTTCCCTAAAATTCTCACCAGCAATGAATCATTCACTCCAGTTGATTGCTCACAGGACGTGGCTGTCTTCACCCAGTGGTTTCGAGCGTAAAGCACGACGAAAAGTCTCTCTGAAATAGCAACCAGAAAAAGGGTAGCAAAAACCAGAGCCAGAAGAATTGTCCAGTAGCTCAGGTTAGAGACAGACATCGGAATCAACATGATCATCAGGAGCGCACCTGCAAAAACCACCAGGACGGCGCCTTGTACAACAGGATTGCGCCTGGTCAAATAATTGGGCGCCGCCGACTTACCCGAGCCAAAGCAGAGAATTAATTGAAGGCACGACATGAGTGCAAGACACAGCAAGAAAAACACAGCGCTGAGCAGAATCGGCCTCGCGAGAAATGCTAATGAGGACACTGGAGTCAAACCTAACAGAGACACCGAGAACAAAATGGGAATCCATGAGAATCTAAAGATATCCGAGAGGAAAAAGTGGTGGAAAATCCTCTCAGGAGAAATCGGCAGACTGAGCAAGAATCTGAACTCTTCCAGCCGTGAAGGCATCGGTTTAATGGACACAATAAACCAGACCACCAGTAGAAGAGTCTGAATGATAAACGGTCCCTTAATGAACTCACCCCAAATCAGATCGTCATTCAAAGTCCCCTTCTCTGGATTGAAACCCCAAATCGCGAGACTCATTAAAGTGCACCCTAATAGGAACGCAAGAAAGACCCCGCTATATTGGATGGGCCGCACCATCCTGTTCGGAAACTTGGCCGCCAGTCGAGCATGATTAAGCCTGAAAAACAAAGCCCAAAAATGCCGAGAAGATTGAAAGTACTCTGAGGTCTTCATCAAGCGTTAAAGAAGTATAGTCAAATATCATCACAATTATATTGAAATGGTACTTACTATAAAGGTAAGTAAAATATTGAACGAATTACATGATGAATTGTTCTTTATTTACATCCGTCTTTTTTATTCTTCCTTTAAATGTTAACTTCTGGAAATTCCTTCTAATTGTTTTCCCCAATTTCTATGAATGCGTCTCACAACCGTTGGGTTGTTGGAGATATTAAATAACCGCGGCCGCTACACAGGTCGCAACTGGGTATTCAATAAACGCAAATTTTTTCCTTGACATCACCAAAAAGATTAATTATTTTCAACTAAAATTTCCCTTTAAAAAATTCGTCTCTTGGACAAGACCAGTAGATATGGACTGCGACTATCGCCCCAGAACCAAGCCTTGTGTGCAACTTTCTTTTTATATAAGGAAGTCTTAGCTTTAGGATTAGAAGCTAGAATTGTAAAAAAGGGATAAAATAATAGGAACTATTTTGACAGGCCACCACCGTGACAAGTATCCAATATTAGACACCAAAAAGTTCCTAATAATAGGAACAGTATCTGATAATAGGAACTTGTTCGTAATAATGGATACTTTTATAAAGTAGAATTAACAGGTTAATAATGTGTTGAACGAAACCGCTTCGCGGCAGTTTGGAAGACAGTTCTTTGACAATAATTT
>JBHIAW010000167.1:0-6317 GCA_046758765.1 bacterium | reverse complement strand
GAACGAACCTTGTTTACTCAGTGCTAAAATTTACAAAGATTCCTACGGAATGACAGGGGAGCCTGAATAGTTACAAAACAAGACCACCGCAACATGACATAGAAGGTAGTACTTATGAACAGTAAGTTTTGTTTTGATATTTGAATTTTAAAATTGTTTAGAATTTCGATATTCGAATTTCGGATTTACCCTTAATGGAGTAAAATAGGACTTTCTAAGAAAACCTTCGTAACCAGTTAATTTCAGAATAAAAAAAGAAAGAGCAAAAGGTAAAAGGGATGCCCAAGAAGAAAGATAGAGTACTCTCATGTATTCAACCCACATCTGAGATGCATATTGGAAATTACTTCGGAGCTGTTGCCAACTGGGTGGCGCTTCAGGATGTTTACGAATGCATTTATGGGATCGTAGACCTCCATGCGATGACCATGCCATATAATCCATCCGAGCTTCGCAAAAATACCGAGAGAATGTTTATTGACATGGTGGCCTGTGGATTGGAGCCCGATAAATCTATCATCATCATTCAATCACTCATACCAGAGCATACCGAACTATGCTGGATTTTCAACTGCATTGCTTCTTTTGGTGAGTTGACGCGCATGACGCAATTCAAAGACAAGCGCGATTTACTTGAGGCAACGGGAAAACCAGATCAATTTGTATCAGCCGGTCTGTTTACCTATCCTGTGCTGCAAGCGGCTGACATTCTAATTTATCGGGCGAAATATGTTCCGGTTGGCAAAGACCAGGAGCAGCATCTTGAACTCTCGAGCAATATAGCAGAGAGATTTAACAAACGGTTCGGCGAATTCTTTCCGGTGCCTGCGCCTCTGTACACCGAAGTTCCAAAGATTATGTCCCCTGCCGATCCCACCAAGAAGATGAGCAAAAGCCTCGGCGAGAAGCACTATATTGGACTTTTCGAGGACGAGCAGTCCATCCGCAAGAAGATTATGTCGGCTGTTACCGACACCGGGCCTGCGGCACTACCTCCGGGAGTAGAGATGAGTCCCGGTGTTGAAAATCTCTTTGAGATTCTTAAAGCTTGTGGAAAAACAAATGAGGTGGCAGCATTGATGAAAGAATACAAGTCTCAAAGACTCAAGTATGTGGATCTAAAGGAGGCGACTGCCGCAGCTCTGGTTGAATTAACCTCATTTCTTCGGGCCAGACAAAAGGAAATAGAAAGCAATAAAGAAGAAGTTTGGAAAAAAGTCTATCAAATGTCAGAAAAAGCAAGGGAGATTGCCAGTGAAACCTTGCGTGAAGTGCGGAAGCGGGTTGGCTTGCCTGAACTTTGATCATTGATAAGTTAATCATTCCTGGAATAAATCATCCTCTCATCCCTTTGACTTAACCAAACCATCCCCCGAGTAGAGAGCTCCTACAACATCATTTTGCCAGAGGCTATTTCCATCGTAAGTCCTCTTACGCTATTTTTGCAGGACGATTGTTCAGCAGGAATGGATGCCACCGGTTACTTCACCTTTTGTGGAGAGGAAGCAGTAGAGGCAACGGTTATCATTCGGGACAAGGCTCTTGATGTCCAGGATGGTCATCTTGGCACCGCCGATATTCACCTCAAAGCCGACAGCCGTACCTGGCTTGGATTTCTTGCCGCAGAACGCAGCTTAGCGTGGGCATTGCTGAGTCGGAAAATTCGCATCAAAGGATCGCCAAGCTTGCTCATAGCTGTTGGTAAGGGCAGCACCTTTACTGAGACACGATAAATCAACTGTTTTTTTCAATGCCTAGTTTTTTCATTCGAGACAACAAAGTGGAGCGATTAATGCCAAGTAAGTTAGCCGCGCCTTTTGGGCCGCCCACAACACCGCCAGTCTTTTCCAACGCCCGCAAGATATGATGGCGTTCTGCGTCTTCGAGAGTAAAAATTCCTTCTTCTGTAACAGAGCGTTTGACCGAAATATCGATATGTTCTGGCTTCAAGACGCCACCATCGCACAGAATCACAGCGCGTTCAAGGACGTTGGCTAACTCGCGCACATTTCCAGGCCAGTCGTAGCTCATTAGCTGTTTCATAGCCTCGTGGTTTATGCTTTCTATCCTTTTCCCCATTCTGCGGGCGAATCTTCTGACAAAATAATTGGTTAAAAGGGGGATATCGTCAATGCGCTCTCGAAGCGCTGGGACGTGAAGAGGGAAAATATTTAACCGATAAAACAGATCGGCACGAAAAGCGCCGTGTTTGACCGCTTCTTCAAGATTACGATTGGTCGCCGCAATGACTCTGACATTTACTTTTATGGTCTGGGTACCGCCAACGCGTTCGAATTCTTGTTCTTGCAAAACACGTAGCAGTTTGGTCTGGGTCTCCAGAGTCAGCTCACCTATTTCATCAAGGAATATGGTACCGCCGTCGGCCAGTTCAAATCGGCCTTTCTTGCGGCTCGTAGCCCCGGTAAACGCGCCTTTTTCATGTCCGAAAAGTTCGCTTTCAACCAATCCAGACGGCAACACACTGCAGTTTACTTTTACTAACACGTTGTTTTGACGTTTACTTGATTTATGAATGGCGTGGGCAATCAACTCTTTTCCCGTGCCGGTCTCGCCAGTCAGAAGAACTATCGAATCAGTGGCAGCGACTCTTTCTATATTTTGAAAAACCTCTTTAATAGCCTCGGAAGCACCCACGATTTCTCCAAAATTATACTCGGTCCTAATTTCTTCCTGCAGATAGATATTTTGAAGCTGCAATTTATTGAGTTCGGCCTCAGCTTTTTTACGTTCATTGATGTCACGTAGAATGACGGTATAAAGCTTTTGTCCAGAGACTTCGACCTGCGAAATAGTCGCTTCAATGGGAAATTCTCCACCGTCAGCACGACGTGCTGTGAGACCTTCTGCCGCCCACATATATTGCTTGCTTTTTTTACGCTTGCCAAAGGCTTTCATATAATTTGTGATTAAGTTGCTCAAGCTTTCAGAGAGGTATCGGTCCAACGGCTGACCAATCGCCTCAGCCGAAGGGCAACGAAATACTTTTTCAGCCGCTTCGTTGAACAGGACAATGCATTTGTCCTGGTTGATGGTGATGATGGCATCCATGGCAGATTCTAAAATGCGCGAAAGTCGTTCCTCGCTCTCGCGCAACGCTTGTTCCGCCTTCTTACGTTCGGTTATGTCTCGAACCAAAGCAAGTATGTACGGCTTGCCATCAAGATCAATAAGGGAGGCCGAAATCTCAGCCGGTAAGGAGCTGCCTGATTTGGTCAGGCAAGTGAGTTCATCGGTCCATCCACTTCCGTGTTCCAAGACCGATTGGGCAAAATGTAGAAACTTAGGCATCTCGTTTGGATGAATAGCGGATATGGACATGGACAATAATTCTTTGCGGGAATATCCAAGCGTCCTGTTTGCTTGAGAATTCGCATCAAGAATTCTATCCCTTTCGGGATCAATCACGAATATTAGATCGTTTGAGTGATCAAATATTTTGCGGAACCGTTCCTCACTTTCGCGCAGCGCCTTTTCCGCTTTCTTGCGTTTGGTAATATCAACAATGAAAGCTAGCGAGTGACTCATTTCGCCTTTCTGACCCTGCTCAGCGATGGCAGAAAGCAGTACATCAATCACTTCCCCATTCTTTTTAACCATCTGATACTCTACTTCTTGAGCAAAACCACTCTTCAAGAATTCAGGAAAAGTAACTTCATAGAAATAACGGCGCGATTGTTCGGTCAGAAAATCTGTTGATTGCCGGCCAATGACTTCTCCGCGCTCGTAACCCAGGACTTCAAGCCAATAGTCATTGACACTGACCAGTTGTCCGTTGCCGTCTATTGAATGCATCATGACCGGGGTATGGTTATATAGGGAACGATACCGTTTTTCACTGTCTCGCAGAAGAGCCTCTTTTGCTGCGCGCTCATTGTTTAATTGAATTCGATGCAAGGCAAAAGATGCCTGACTCGCTAAGGTTTCAAGCGCAGCACGCTGAACAAAAGTAAATGGTTTGTCGGTGCTTTTTCCAGCCAAAATCATTCCAAAATCGTTATCCAGTGTTCTAAGACAGGTCAGTAATATTCGACGTAACCCTACGGACGCAGCTTTCGGCAGCGCTTCCCTGCTAACCTCGATCTCGTTACCTAGTTCTGGTACGATTGTGTGAGTGATTTCAGCAGATGTAGATAGGATGCTTTGGATTTCTTCAGCGAGTTCACCTTTGAGCGGGGTGTTACTGAACTGACCGAATACCTGTTTCTTAGATTCAGTCTGATTTCGCAACACAACGGCACCAAACTTGACACATAGGGCCGCAGCAATTGAGCTGGCAGTAAAGTCGGCAACCTCTTCTCCCTTTTCTAACAGATTGAGAGCAGCACCAAAACCGAGTAAGGCAAACGGATTGATCGAAGCACGTTGTTCTACTGACAGTCCTTCAACGGCGGATTTTTGAGTATCTGGAGTGATTGTACGGTCGTATGAACTAGACATCTATTCACGCTTTGTTAATTCTTGCAACAGGGCCTCCGGGGAGAGATGAAATGGGTTTGGTACAAGATGCTGGCCAATAATGCATAACGGGTGTGAACGCAGTGCATCCATGACGACATCGCCGCCGAATTGAGTGAGGTCAAACTGACAGAGTGCGAGAGTGGGCCAATCCACCGATACCTTATCATAGAGCGCTTCCCAAATTAACATCTCAGAGACAGAGGTTTTGCCAGCCAGCGCCCAACCTCCATCGCCTGCCCAGCGGATAAATGTGTATCCCGCTTTTGAGGCATCATCCAGAATCCTATTAGCTAATGCTCGCATATCCTCTGAAGTTGGTTCGCCAGAATGTAAGAAAAGTCCACTTGACCTGCGGGCTTTCGGAACGTCCAATCCTTCTGATGCGAGCCATTCATGCAATTGCTCGGCCACCTCTGGGCTTGAGATTACCACACACTTCTCTCCACGGCGCATACCCTCTGCCACGTAAGGGCCTAAAACGCTAAGCATCTCTTTTGTTCCGCGATAGAAATGTGCGATGTGGTCACCGATGAATGCAGTGATGTTGCCAAATCCAAGGGGCACGTTCTTCCTATCGCCTTTTTGAGGTCCATCACTCATAGTAACCTCCCTTAGTCAAAACAATAGATTCTTTATTCTAAATGGCGAGAAGAACTGCAACTTTATTTGTAAAGTTACGCATCTTCTATAAAAATGTAAATGATTTTTTTGCTTTCGCGTTAATTAGTCCATTTAAACTTCAAAGCTTTTAATTCGCAAGTAGTCTAAAAGTAAAGCTTCACTACTCAGAATGACAGCCTGAATAGTTGCGAAGAAACTTATCCATTTTTTTATAGTTAAAAATCAGTAAAGTTTGTATAAACTTATTTTGGTCCTTCCTAAATAAATTCTTAGCAGCTTCGCTTTCCTGGTATTCAGATGTGCAAATCATTAACTTGTTCCATTCATTTGAAAGGAGATGATCAAGATGGCTAACAAGGCGTTACTTATCGGAATTAATGACTACAAAGGTTTCAATGATTTGCAGGGTTGCATTAACGATTTGAAGAGTATGAGAAAGATTTTGATGAACTACGTAGGCTTTCAAGCTGAAGATATCCGGGTTTTGACAGACGAGAGGGCGACCAAGCAAAACATTGTAACAAGATTGCAGTGGCTCGTCAGAAATGCCAAAAAGGGAGACTGGTGCGTGGTTCATTTTTCGGGTCATGGATCACAAATTCGCGACCGGGATGATAACGACGAACTCAGTGATCGCCTGGATGAAATTATTTGCCCGTACGACATGGATTGGGATAGCCACACTTACATCACGGATGATCAACTTTATGATATATTTCGTGATTTGGAGGAGGGCGTTCTTCTGGAAGTTTTTCTTGATTGTTGTCATGCGGGAACGGGTACCCGGGAAGTTTCTCCCAGAAATTTACCCGACTCCACAGAAAACGTGCGATACCGTTACTTGCCGCCACCTTTTGATATAGTTTGCCGAAGCGACACTTACTCCGATCTTAAGAAACGCGGATTTGGGCCTCGCTCCAGACTCGTGGAATTAAATCATGTTCTATGGTCCGCTTGCAAAGAGGACCAGGCAGCGGCTGAATCACTCTTTGATGGGCGGCCCCACGGGGCATTTACACATTGTGTCTGTCGCCATTTTGAAGCAACTTTGGGGAAAGTAAGTCGTTTGGGTCTATTGAGACGTATTCACGCCAGCCTTCGACATGGTGGATTTTCTCAAATACCTCAGCTTCAAGTGCCACCCGATTTAGGAGAAAGAGATTCATATATTTAAGACCGAGATTACAAATAAATTAACGTGGCAGCCTTTACAATAT
>JBHIAW010000166.1:0-6327 GCA_046758765.1 bacterium | reverse complement strand
ACTTGCGCTTTAGCGCGTTAGGTATTACATAATAAGACAGTCAAAAATAAAAAAGAATAACAGGAGCTGCTCATGGAATACACCGAAGAACAATTAATGCTCAAAAATATGGTACAGGAGTTTGCTAAGAATGAACTCGAGCCTAAGGCAATGGAAATAGATGAGACAGGGGAGTTCCCTTGGGAAAACATCAAGAAAATGGCTGAATTAGGCCTTATGGGAATTCCATTTCCAGAGAAGTACGGCGGCGCTGGAATGGACACCCTCAGTTTTGCTTTAGCTATTGAAGAAGTAGCCCGGGTATGCGGCTCAACTTGTCTAATCATGGCTGCCCATATCTCTTTATGTGCCACCCCTATTTATCTCTTTGGCACCGAAGAACAAAAACAAAAATATCTCACCCCCCTTGCTAAAGGAAAATCTGTGGGCAGTTTTTGTTTAACCGAACCGGACGCCGGTTCTGATGCTGGCGCAGCCAAAACCACAGCCGTTCTAGATGGTAAATATTACGTTCTTACTGGCAGCAAGGTATTTGTGACCAATGCGGGCGTAGCTGATACTTTTGTTGTTTTTGCTAAGACAGACCCACAAAAAGGGGTGCATGGTATGAGTGCATTTATTGTAGGAAAAGAAACCGAAGGATTGATTATAGGAAAAAGAGAGGAGAAGTTAGGATTGCACGCTTGTGATACTCGGGCCGTTTCTCTTGATCACTGCCAGGTTCCAAAAGAGAATTTGCTTGGAAAAGAAAACGAAGGATTTAAACAGGCTTTGATCACTTTGGATGGTGGCAGAATTGGCATAGGCGCCATGGCGGTTGGACTGGCTCAAGGTGCCTTGGATAAGGCCGGTGCTTACTCCAAAGAAAGAGAAGCTTTCGCTAAACCCATTTCGGAATTGCAGGCCATTCGCTGGATGCTGGCGGATATGGCTACGGAAATTCATGCAGCTCGGCTCATGGTGCATCACGCTGCCCGATTAAGAGACCAAGGTAAACCTTTTGCAAAGGAAGCATCTATGGCAAAATTATTTGCCTCTGAAATGGCTATGCGGGCGACAAAAAATGCCATTCAAATTTTTGGTGGCTATGGATTCTGTAAAGATTACCCAGTTGAGCGGTACTGGCGGGATGCTAAGTTAACCACTATTGGCGAAGGAACTTCCGAAGTGCAACGATTGGTCATCTCTCGTGAAATCTTAAAAGAATTCTGAACATGATGAAATTTGGTGAATTCGAAATTTTTGTCTTAAGCGACGGAATGTTCAAATTGGATGGGGGAGCCATGTTCGGCGTCGTCCCCAAAGTCCTTTGGGAAAAAACCAATCCCACAAACGGGTCAAATAGAATATTGCTCGGACTAAATTGTTTGCTTATTAAATCAAATTCGGAAACCGTACTTGTTGACACCGGAATTGGTACCATCTATGATGAGAAATTCGCGAACATCTTTGGAATTGATAAGTCCACAAACTTGTTGTCGAGTTTGAAGCAGGTTGGTCTAAATGTTCGAGATATTACTAAGGTCATTCTAACGCATCTTCACTTTGACCACTGCGGCGGAAATTGTTTTAAAGACGAAAAAGGAGAATTGCAGCCAACATTTCCTCACGCAACCTATTTTGTTCAGAAAGGGGAATTGGAATATGCGAAGGATCCAGACGCTCGCAGTAAAGGGAGTTATTTCGCCCATAATTGGGAACCCGTTGAAGCAGCCGCGCAACTTAAGTTGATATCGGGTCATCAAGAAATCTTCCCCGGAGTCGAGGTGTTTGTAACCGGAGGACATACGAGAGATCATCAAATTGTCAAAATAACGTCAAAAGGAAATACGGCTTGTTTTTTAGCCGACTTGGTTCCGACGAATTCACATCTAAAAACTCCGTATGTTATGGGCTACGATCTGTACCCTAAAACGACAATGGAAGTCAAAGAAAGAATTCTCAAACAAGCCTTACAAGAAAATTGGCTGCTTATTTTCGAGCATGCTCCAAGAGTCAAGGCCGGGTATTTGTACGAGGCCGAAGGTAAATTGCAAATTGAAAAAGTGGGAGTTTGATATGTCAAAATTTAATGAAGTGGTCATTGCCAGCGCTTGTCGAACGCCTATCGGCTCATTCAATGGTGTCTTAAGCACTTTCACAGCACCTCAGTTGGGGAGTATGGTGATTAAAGAGGCTTTGAATCGAGCGGGTATTTCTGGCGAAGAAGTAAGTGAAGTGATTATGGGTGAGGTTCTGACGGCCGGGGTTGGACAAGCCCCAGCTCGTCAAGCGGCTTTAGGGGCTGGAATTCCTAACACGATACCCTGCATGACCATCAACAAAGTCTGTGGTTCGGGATTAAAATCTGTTATGCTGGCGGCTCAAGCTATCATGGTCGGTGATGCCGACATCGTGGTGGCGGGAGGCATGGAAAGCATGTCGCAAGCCCCGTATCTTTTGGACAAGGCTCGCACAGGCTATCGACTTGGACACGGACTCCTCATCGACAGCATGATTAAGGACGGGCTCTGGGATGTGTACAATGATTTTCACATGGGCAATGCAGCGGAGTTGTGTGCAAAGGAATGTGAGGTACCGCGAGACGCGCAGGACGAATTCGCAATTAACTCTTACAAAAAGGCTTTGGAAGCTCAAAAGAATGGCTATTTCAAAGATGAGATTGTGCCTGTAAAAGTAGAGCAAAGAAAAGGCGACCCCCTTATAGTTTCTGAAGATGAAGATCCTAAGCGTGTAAATTTCGAAAAATTACGGACGTTGAAGCCTGTTTTTCAAAAAGACGGTACCGTGACAGCCGCCAATGCCTCGTCCATTAACGACGGAGCGGCCGCCTGTGTGGTCATGTCAAAAACACAAGCCGAACGCTTAGGAATTGATCCTTTGGGAACGATTGTTGCACAAGCCTCTACTGCAAAAGCACCAGAATGGTTTACCACAGCTCCAGCAGATGCCATAAACAACATTTTAGACAAAGCTAATTTAGGATTAAAGGAGATCGATCTATTTGAAATTAACGAAGCATTTGCGGTGGTTAACTTAGCCGTTGGCAAAGAGTTAGGATTGGATATGGACAAAGTGAATGTGCATGGCGGCGCCGTTGCTCTGGGACATCCTGTTGGGGCTAGCGGTGCAAGAATCTTAACGACTCTACTCTATGCCATGAAGCGATATGGCAAAAAACGAGGATTAGCCACGCTTTGTATAGGTGGTGGTGAGGCTTCAGCGGTTATTGTTGAGCGATAGGTATTAAATATAAGAGGTTGAAAAAGCAGAAGTGGAATTGATTCCTATGGAAAATATGAAACTAGAATTGGGAAAACTACAATCAAAATGAATGGAGTTAATTATGGGAAATACGATATCTTTTGGACAAGTATTAGAAGCTGCTGATAAATTGTCATTGGAAGAACAAGAAACCTTGATAGGTATTTTGCATCGTCGTATGATAGAGCGAAGGAGGGAAGAGTTAGCACAAGATATCAAGGAAGCTCAGAAAGAGTTTCGGGAAGGTAAATGTAAACCTGTAACTGTAGATCAGTTAATGAAAGAGATGCTCTCTTGAATCGACAATTACTCCGCTCTAGTGCTTTTATTAGGGCAGCTCGAAAAGCAATTAAAAAAGATCGTGGCGTTGCTGAAGATATCGAAGCAACCTAAGAAATGTTAGAGAAAGATGCATATAATCCACAATTGAAAACTCACAAATTAAAGGGAAAATTTAAAGGCTCATGGGCCTGTAGTGCCGGTTACGACCTGAGAATCATCTTCAAATTCGTAAAACACGAACAGTCCCAAGCGATTTTTTTGGAAACTGTCGGAACTCACGAAGAGGTTTATTAAAAAGAGATTTTTGTGAATTTTGTGAAGGTGGAGTAGAAAAGCGTTTGATCCGAAGCCAATTTCATTTTAAAGCTCAAACAATCTTTGTGGATAAGGTTCCTACCTGGGTTGGTACTGCGTGCGGTGAACCGTATTTTGATGTACCGGCATACGAGCGTTTGGAGGAAATTGCTAAACACCACGATTACATTATGAAAACAGTATGTTTTCCGCTCGTAGATTACGATATGTCGCTAACTTAACTTGAGGAACATGAAGACAAAATTCTACCCAAAATCAAATTTTTAATTTTCTAAAATAGCAGATATGTTGGCTTTTGATTTTTGTCAAAATTAACAGAAGGATTCATTCTTGCAAATTAATAACGTAACGGTCGTAGGCGCGGGCACCATGGGAAATGGTATTGCTCATGTGTTTGCCTTATCAGGAATTACGGTCAATTTACTAGATATTCAACAGGCATTTCTTGACCGGGCCATGGTCATCATTCAAAAGAATTTAGAGCGCCAAGTCAAAAAAGAGAAGATCACGCAATCAGACGCCAATGCGGCCATCAAAAGGATTCAACCGACTCTCAATTTGGAGGCAGCTAAGGATTCCCAAATTGTTGTCGAGGCCGCCATAGAGGACGCAGCCGTAAAAAGAGAACTCTTTGATAAATTGGATCAGATATGTCCGGCCGAAACCATTTTGGCTTCTAATACTTCATCTATTTCTATCACAGAACTCGCCGGGGCTACCAACCGACCAGATAAGGTGGTAGGGATGCATTTTTTCAATCCCGTCCCAGTGATGGAATTGGTTGAAGTCATTCGGGGTTTAGCGACCTCCGATGCCACATTTGGTTTGATTATGGATTTGAGCAAAAGGTTGGGAAAAACCCCTGTGGCTGTAAACGATTACCCAGGTTTTGTTTCCAATCGGATTCTAATGCCGATGATAAATGAGGCGATATACTGTATTATGGAAGGCGTCGCGGTAAAAGAAGCCATTGATAAGGTGATGAAATTAGGCATGGCCCACCCCATGGGGCCGTTGGCTTTAGCCGATTTCATTGGATTGGATGTTTGTTTGAATATCATGGAAGTTCTACACAAAAACTTAGGAGACGATAAATATCGGCCTTGTCCACTTTTGAGAAAAATGGTGGCGGCTGGGTTTCTGGGTCGGAAGTCTGGCAGAGGTTTTTATGAGTATTCTTAGCACGATAACTCGGTGAGAAATGAATTGTCTATTGATTATTGTCTATTGTTTCATTTTGTCAATAATCAATGGACAATAGACAATAATCAATGTTAAAATTTTCAAGACATTCATGCAATAAAAAATCTTATTGAGAATCAAATAATTAGAGAAAGGACGCTTCATGGATTTCTTGTTAACAGATGAGCACAAACTCATTCAACAGACCGCTCGCGAATTTGCTCAAAATGAAGTAAGTAAAGACGCGGCAGAACGAGACCGTTTAGAAAAATTTCCCGAACATCATGTTAAGAAAATGGCTGAGTTGGGGTTTTTGGGTATGATGGTGCATCCAAAATATGGTGGCGGTGGAATGGATACCATAAGCTATGTACTGGTGATGGAAGAACTTTCAAAAGTAGATGCTTCTGTTGGGGTTGTTTGTTCTGTGAATAATTCACTCGTGTGTTCGGGGATAGAAGAGTTTGGCACCGAAGAATTGAAGCAGAAATATTTGGTCCCCTTAGCAAAGGGTGAAAAATTAGGCGCCTTTTGTTTGTCTGAACCAGGATCAGGTTCGGACGCTGCTGCTATGCAATCTACTGCAATTCGTCAAGATGATCACTACATTTTAAATGGAACTAAAAATTTCATTTCCAATGGAATGTACGCAGATTATTATATTACGACGGCCCTTACCGATAAAACTCTCAAACATAAAGGTATTAGCACGTTTGTTGTAGAAAAGGATTTTCCAGGTTTCGCAGTCGGTAAAAAAGAAAAGAAGCTGGGCATTCGCAGTTCAGATACAGTTTCTATTATTATGGAAGATTGTATCGTACCAAAGCAAAATCTTTTAGGGAACGAAAGTGATGGATTTAAAATAGCTATGAGAATTTTAGATGGGGGAAGGATTGGAATTGCGGCTCAAGCATTGGGAATTGCTCAAGGGTCTCTTGAAGCCGCTATAAAATACGCCAAAGAACGTACACAATTTGGAACGCCTATCTCTCAGTTTCAGGCCGTTCAATTTATGCTGGCCGATATGGAGACGCGAACCGATGCTGCCCGGCTGTTAACTTATCAAGCCGCTTGGAAAAAGGACCAAAATATGAATTATTCCATAGAGGCTTCGAAAGCAAAACTGTTTGCCTCAGAAACTGCGGTTGATGTGGCTACCAAAGCCGTGCAAATTTTTGGAGGGTATGGTTATTTAAAGGATTATCCGGTTGAGCGATTTATGCGAGATTCAAAAATTACTGAAATCTATGAAGGCACCTCAGAGATTCAAAGGTTAGTGATAGC
>JBHIAW010000165.1:0-6331 GCA_046758765.1 bacterium | reverse complement strand
ATAATGATGAAAATAGCCAGATCCTACACAGTCTCTGACTGTGTATTTAAACACGTTTCAAACCGTGTTGGATCGGTTGGGAAATTCTATTTTCGTGGTAATTTTTGTAAATTTTAGCACTAACTAAACGAGGTTCATTCGGAGGCTGATTCAAAAAAGATTCTTTCAGAATAACAGCCTGAATAGTTTTAAATCAGTGAATCATCGGAAGGAGGAGTGAAATGTTTTTATGTCTTTACTCAACAAGTTACCCGATGCAGAAGGTCTTTAATTATCGAAGGAATGTGAAGCGCCTACTTGGCATACTCGGGGTGTCGTTTACATTCATGGTATCGGTCACCATTGCTCAAGAACGGCATGAGCTGCTGAATTCCAGTATCCGTGATTTGCTGCACGAGGCTCTGAGTGGTGAGTTGGCGAAGGAGCACGTCATCCAGATTACTCGGCACCACCGCGTCCAGGGTTCGCGCGGATACCGCGGCGCAGCTCAGTATGTGCTTGCGCAGCTCCGTAGTTTTGGTTTTTCACAGAAGGATGCCTATATCGAGTCGTTTCCATCGGATGGGAAAGTCACTTATCAAACCTGGCAGTCGCCTTCTGGGTGGGACATGGAGTCGGCTGAACTTAGAATGATCGAGCCGTATGAAGAGCGCATTGTTGGCTATCCTGAGATTGCCATGAGTCTCATGACTTATTCAAACCCAGGCGAGGTAACCGCAGAGCTTCTATGGGTAGGGAAAGGTACAAGGGATTCTGACTATGAAGGTAAAGACGTGACGGGCAAAATTGTTTTAGCGACGGGTTACGGCGGCGAAGTACACCGCCGCGCCGTGCTAAAATACGGGGCAAAAGCGGTTGTTTGCTTTCTCGACGACCACCGTGCTAAAGAATATCCGGACATGTTGGCCTACACAGGCATGTGGCCGCGCACCGAGGAGCTCCAGAGGGTCACCTTCGGGTTCAATATCACTCATCGACAAGGAGCGAAGTTGAGAGATATGCTACTCGCTGGTAAAAGAGTGGTATTACGTGCTCGTGTCTCAGGCATCGGGCTTGAACCTTACTTCATGGATGTGGTGGTGGCGCACATTCGAGGCTCTGAACATCCAGAGGAAGAACTGGTCTTTAGTGCCCACCTGGATCACCCAAAGGAGTCAGCAAACGACAACGCCAGTGGTTCGGCTGCCATACTTGACATTGCTAGCACGCTTAAAGAGCTTATCGATAGTGGTCGGCTGCCCCGTCCGAAACGTTCCCTGCGCTTTCTCTGGGTACCGGAGTGGTTTGGAACCATGGCCTATCTTGATGGCCATCCGGAAATGAAAGGACCTGCTTTAGGAGGGAAATTTCTGGCTAATTTGAATCTGGACATGGTAGGCGAACATCCTGAATTAATCCACTGTAAGCTGATTCTAACCCGCACTCCTTATTCAATCCCCTCAGTAGTCAATGATGTAGTTGAGAATATGGCTGAGATGGTGGACCGCATGAACATCCGAACACCTCGGGGGAGTCTCTCAGTATTTAATTATCGCGTGACCCCCTACAGCGGAGGCAGCGACCACATGATGTTTATTGAGCGAAAGATTCCGGGTGTCATGTTTAACCACAGTCCTGATTACACCCATCATACTTCCGAGGACACCCCGGACAAAGTAGACCCAGTTGAAATCGAGCGCTGCGAGATCATCGCCGCCGCTACGATGTGGTACTTAGCGAATTTGGAAGGACCCCAGGCAGAAGAGCTTGTGTACCTTGCTGGCGCAAACGCCAGGCAACGATTGGATGTTGCGGCCGGACAGGCTCACAGAAAAATCTCAGAAGCCGCTGAAAAAGACCTGCCATCGGTTTGGGCCAGAGTCGAGAACAGGATGAAGCACCTGGCGCAGTGGCAAAGGGCCGCTGTTTCATCCATTCTACATTTCAATGACTCAGAGTCGGTTAAGAGTTTGGTGATTTGGATGAATGAACAGCTCAGCGGTCAATTCATGTCTTTGTCCGATCATCTGCGCAATTACGTCACTTTTCGTGGACTCACGGACAGCGAGTCTCCGGCTAACAGTGCAAAGCCCGATCTTCGCATCCCGGTGAGAAAAACCCGCGGACCCATTGATTTTGACCTTCCCGAACGCAAGCTCACACCAAAAGAGGCGGCTTGGTATAAATCGCCACAGTTCACCTTAAACGATAACTCGAGATTCGAATTGGTGAATTTTGTGGATGGACAGCGTACGGTTTCCGACATTCGTGATGCGTTGAGCGCTGAATTTGCTCCAGTAAAAACCAGCGTTATTTCGCGCTATCTGGAGGATCTCGTAGGAATTGGAGTTATCGTATGGAAGTAGGTAATTTAATCTATTATTGCACCTATTCAGACTGTCATTCCCGAACGCTTTGATCGGGAATCTATAAGTCATACGATCTCCATACTATTAGGAATGTCAGCAAAACATGGATTCCTGCTTAAAACATGCAGGAATGACGACAGGCTGAATAGTCACCTGTTATTACTAATATCTGTAACTATTCAGCCCATACTGTCATGCCGTAGGCATCTTCCCCCGTAATGGCAAAATTTGCAAGCCTGCAGCCTCTGTGGTTAAGAAGAGAAGATTCCTAACGGAAGGACATCTGAATAGTTACTAATATGTAATAAAGTGTACATTTTGTAAAAAAAACTTGATTTTGTAACAAAAATTTATTATGATTGTACTAATTATTGCGATTTGTTTCTCAATTCTATAATCACGCAGCGTCGTAAACTCCTACTAGCTTTCATTTAGATCTAGCAATAATTCTCGAGATTCTTAAAAAATCTGAGAGAAAAAGGAACAAATCAGAGTCTTAATAAGAGAGACATTAAAGATTTTTAAGTGAATAGGGTGGAAGGTGTCGCGCACGTTGACTGCTGAACAAATTGCACATACCTCATTCGTCGTTTTCATCAAAATGCTTCTGCCACTGACCGTCTCTGACACGTATAGTCGCCTATGGGATGCTCAGAGAGCTCGTCCACTCTCGTAGTTGTTTGAACATTTGTGACCTAAGTGCTTACCAAACCGTATTATTTTATGTAAATGCTTACATGCATCCAAATTTTGGATAGATAAGGCAAAATGAGCCAAAATTCAGAGAATGGACAGGTGCAGGCCGCCGACCTGCAAAGGATACAATTAACGCCTGGGAAGCAACTAAACTTTCTGGAGGATCAATTGAGTACGCTGGAGATGGAACTCCGGAGTACATTTCGATTTGAATTTATCGTAGGGCACCATCCCAAGATGGTAAATAATTTGAAACTCGTGTCCCAGATTGCAGATACCGATGCCACAGTCCTGGTCCAGGGTGAAAGTGGCACTGGCAAAGAGCTTATTGCACGGGCTCTTCATTGCAACAGCGGACGCCAAGACGAACCTTTTGTGCCCATAAACTGTGGAGCTCTTCCAGAGAGTTTGTTGGAATCTGAACTTTTTGGGCATGTGCGGGGTGCCTTCACTGGCGCTATTAGTGACAAGCCTGGCTGGTTCGAACGTGCCAATGGTGGAACGATTTTTTTGGATGAGGTTAGCGAAATGACTCCCGCACTGCAGGTGAAACTGCTGAGAATTTTACAGGCTGGCGATTATTCACCAGTAGGCAGCACTGAGAACCGCAAATGCGACGTACGGATTATCGCTGCAACAAACAAAGATTTGTTGGCATTGGTTCATCAAGAAAGATTTCGTGAGGACCTGTATTATAGATTGAATGTAATCGACATAGAGGTGCCACCTCTACGAGACCGCAAAAGCGATATTCCCCTTCTAACCCAACATTTCATTAATGTTTATAGTGCCCAGTACGGGAAAGAGAATTTGAAGATGTCGAGAGACACCCAAAGATGGCTGTTATCGTATGCTTTTCCCGGAAATGTTCGCGAGTTAGAAAATATTATTCAAAGATGCGTAGCCTTAGTGGAAAATAATATCATCCAGCCTCAGCATCTACCACCGAGTCTAAATGGCGGAACAAATAATATAGGGCTTGCAGAAAAGCATTCAAGTTTTCGAGCCGCAAAACAACGCGTTGTGGAAAAATTTGAGCAAGAATATATCGTTGATTGTCTAAAAGCTTCCCAGGGCAACGTCAGTCGTGCTGCGAAAAGTGCAGGAATCGACGTGAAGAATTTTCATGTAAAGATGAGAAAGTATGGAATTGATGCCCACGCTTTTAAAATGCCCACATTATAATTAAGGGTGTTTCTACCAAAACTTTGGTGAAAACACCAATATCTTGTCATCGTAACTCCACGAATCCCCATAATTATTAAATCCAGTTAATCTTTAATAAACAGCGTATTAGTAATTTTTTCTAAAGGGCTGTTTGTTACTGTGGCACAATAATTGGTTGAGACTGAGCTAACTAATTTCTCATTTAATGCAAAATTTATGGAAAATCATTGTATAGTGATTTCGGGCTCCACAATCGCCATGGATGACGAATTGACTAACGAACTTCAAAAATGTGGCGTGGTATTGAAAAATTCAAATAATTCTCGAATTGAATCTATCATTAGAAATAGAAACGTGGACCTCATTCTATTTGAGATTTCACAGAAAAGCGGTGCGGAAGTGCAGATGATCAAAAAGATAAAAAAGGGGTGTCCAAATCTTGCAATCATTCTGATTGATGGCGACCGTGAATTGATGGCCGAGGCCTTTTCCTATGGCGTGAAAGACGCGTTTAGAAAGCCATATAAAAGCTCTTTGATAGTGGAAAGAGTGAACGCACTTTTAGGAGGGATGAAATAAGATTCTTACAACCACCCTAAAATTAGCGTTGGTCAAGAAGGTTTGCTTTCGGAAGAATCAACACTTAAATGTTCTTTGACAATTGCAGTTCAAGCGTACCTATTGAGAACTAATGGGACAAGCTAAATATGGTTCTTAAGATTTTGCGGTTAAAAAATGACGAGTTGCTTTCCTTTGGGATTTCTGTCATTTCTTTCTTAAATATTCCAGTTGTTGTCCTGATTGGGAGAAGTAACTTGTAGTCCCTAATTTGTTGTATTCGCTCGGGGTTGCTATGGTTTTTCATCCATTGGCTTTTGACATTATCGAATATTAGCATAAGCTCTTGCTCAGATTTCTTGACAAAGCATTCCCAGCAGATCATCATTCCGTGTTTGACAGTTACTTGAATCCTAGGTCTATCTGGTACCTCAAAAGGATTATTATTTGTAACGTTGAAGGGGTCTGGTTTTTCTTGACCGAAGAAATCTCCTGTTTTGGGCTTTGTAAAAGCAATGCTAACATCTTCTTTCCACCAGTAACTATCACCACATCCCCCGAAACAGTCAAGAAACTTTTTTCGCTGGCCAACATAATTCCATAATGTTCGCAAAGGAGAAGATTTTAGTAACTTGTGTTTTCTAGACTGATTGGGAATGGAAATTCTAACTCGTTTTCTAGATTGGTTGGGAATGGAAATATTAAAGTGTTGAAAGCTCATTTTTTAGTCCTTATGAATATGTATTTTGTTTCTCTAATTTGATGTTATCGCGATCAAGTTCCAAATAGACACAACAACTGTCTTCTGCGGAAAATTTCAAGAAAGCATAAGATTAAGAAAACCATTGGAAATCATAAAATATAGTTTTCAAACTAAACAGCAAATGAGATGCCACAGTTTGTTTTGAAGTGACGATATTTATAATCATTTGAAATTATGTGAGTTACACGTTAATGCGCAATTCAAACAAATTTATGGTCATATCTTGAAATCGAAGGCAGAAAAAATTAACCAGCACTTGGGGACTATTTCCTGAAAGAGTTTTTTCTACGGAGATTCTCATCAACATTTGTTACTTTCTTGATTACATTCTAAACAAAAAGCAATTTCTTAGATGTTTCTTAGTTTCTTGAAATCGAAAACAGAAAATTTTCCCCAATCGAAAGGAAACCCACCATTGATGGTGAAGGCAATCTTAGTGCATGAAAACACACCAGTTGTGTATGAAAACACACCAGCAATAAAGAAATGGCTATTGTGCGAATAATTATGGTGGGCTTTTGAAGCGCGCTTAAAAACTGTGATGAAGTCAGCATTACAAAAATATAAAATATGCCAGAAAGGAGGTGAACGAGTTTTTCAAGAAAACACTCTGAAGGGCTAATAACAAAGGAAAGGAGGTGAGATAAAGAACCAAAATGAGGGGGCTTGCAAAACACAATGCCTCTCTGAGTAATTTCAACAAACAAGCTGCATGCGTACTGATGCAGCTAACCTTTCGAACTTCAAAACCTTAAAGGAGGTTTTATTATGCCTAAGAAAACATGGACTTTTCCGGATG
>JBHIAW010000164.1:0-6590 GCA_046758765.1 bacterium | reverse complement strand
CGCCTGCATTTTTTCCCAAATGGCGTAACCGTTAGGTCTAATGACCATACAACCTCTAACAGGTGCGTAGTCAGCCAATTCAGCGGCAGCAATAACATCTAAATACCATCGTGCATAATCATCTGTGCGTTTCGTTATTCCCTTTGCCATTTCTTTATCTACACTTATTATTAATCATAGTAAAAACCCCTATCTAATAAATAGGGGTTACGTTTTATTAGTTTCACAATTTATTGAAATTCTCCAATTACTAAAATTCTCTATCCCTAAATCTTCCCCTCTTCTTTGTTTTCTTCTTCTCCCTTTGCCTAAAGTGTTCATCCTCTTCATCAAAATATTGTTCCCAATATCTTGTCTCTTCCGAGTAATCCCCATCATCATCTTCAACATTATCAAAATGAAATCTTTCTTCTTCGAGATTCTCTTGCGAGGAGGTCTCCTTCTCAGACTTCATATCATTAGGAGCCCTCTTTCTATTCTTACTCACTTTGACGCTCCTGTGATTCATATAACCTATGTTTGTAAGAACCTAATAAAATTACACTTAAGTCTCCTAATAATCTTATAGTGTTTTTAGTGAAAAAATATATACATATAAATCCTATTTGTCAAGAATTTTCTTGGGATAGAATTCTATTTGGGTAGCAGATAAAAATATAACGTCCTATGTTCTTCTTCGGCCAGTTGAAGTGTATAAGCCGAGGGTTCTGAGCCGAATCCTTGCTTCTTGACTTCTACATTATAAATACCCACGGGAAGCTCAATTCGTAGCGGAGCACTATTCTTACTCCCTGGCCACAATTTTCCATTAATATATACAAAGGCATTATCCACATTTTGCGGATTGGACAATAGAATGGTTAATGTGCCCACTTTAGAGGTATGATTTGATGGAGATGAATGTGTCGAGTTAATTGAAGGTAATGGCTGCAACTGAACCCTTAATCTCTCAAAACCCGGCTTGTGAAAAGTGACTTCCTGAGCCCACATCTCAAAACCCTGGTTCTGCACTTTGATCAAATAAGGTTTTCGCAACTGTAGTTTAGAAATTTTTATCATTCCTTGACTATTGGTTTTACCGTAGAATTTGCCATCCACATATATTTTCGTTTGTTGGGGAACACGAGCGCCTCGCACTGAAATCTCTAAATCTACGGACGAAAGTGAGGGGCGATTCTGGTTGACCTTTGGTGTTGACTTTTGTGTTTGCGTGAATGGAGACTTTATCTGTGTGTTGAGAGTTGCGTTATTAGTCATGGCTGTTTTAGTCAAATCTTCTGAAGTTGCAGCAGAGTTTATATTACTCCGGATATTTGTATTTGTTATATCGTGAACATTACTTCTGCCATCTTTTGATGTGGTGTTCGATTTTTCTGTATTACTGAAGGGCTCTTTTGTTATCTTCTTGGCTACGCCTTGAAGATTAGATTCATCCATCATTTCTCGCTGAGCTGATTTTTTCTTTAAATCGTCCGGTGTTGCTGACTTCTTAATATTCGCCGACTCGTTCGATTTTGATATTCGATGGGAAAGAGCATTCTCGGTAAGTTTGGCAAGCCGCATCGTCAGATTGATGTCAAAAGCGAATGCAATCAAAATATATACCGATAACAAAGAAATCAAAGGAATTAGAACAATCTTCAGAATGGACCATACTGAACGAGTTTTCACTGATGTCTTAGAAAGCCCTCGTTTTTCTGACATAGTTTGTTTCTGGCTTGGCGGATTGACTCTTAGATTTTGCGATGGTTGGCTTGGCTGAACAGAGGTCACATTGTCCTTAGTAGGTGACGTGGTAGGAGATTGTCCTGCTAATATCAATGATTTTGCATTAGATAAATCATCAAGAAGCATACTCAGATTAGCACACCTATTTTCAATTTTGGGTTCCAAAGTATCTAAGATTATTTGGTCAAGAACATCGGGTATCTCCAGACGTTGAAGACTCGGTGGGACGATAGACGCTTGACGGCTCTGTTCAGTACCCTGCTTAATATTACGATCAGGCCAGGGAGTCTTACCCAAAAGTAATCTATAAAATAAAACGCCCAATGAAAATATGTCACTTCTACGGTCCAAATGAGCCATCCCTTCAATAAATTCTGGGGAATAGTACGGCAGTAAATCAAATACGGGAGGGTATTTTTTCTTGACCAAAAGGCGTATAAACTCACCAAACCCAAAATCAGTAATTTTGACCTGAGTTAAATTATCATCAACCAAAATATTTTGCGGGGTCAACTGTCCATGAATATTTCCATCTATATGATTAAATCGTATTATGGAGGCGAGCTTCTCGATAATCTCGATAGCATCAATTATGGACAATACCCTTTTTTTACTTAAGAAATTCTCCAAGGGTAAGAGGTCAAAATGGTCTAAAATAATATAATGCTTTTCCAACTCATCCCCATGGCCCAAAGCTTGGATACAGTTTTCGTTCTCTATTGAGCAGTAGAGCTCAGCACACCGGTGAAAGGCCTGAGCTATATCATATTGGGTTGCAAAATATTCATGCAAAATTTTTAGACAAACCAGCTCATCGGAATCCTTTCTTTTCGCTGCATAAATCCTCCCGATTACATCCTCATAGATCGTTTCTGTGATTTGATAGTCTTTTACTTGCATCGGTATAGTAATTTATCAAGTTTTTCAGCCATTGAGGGTAATTTCTAAATAGAGATTTTAAGATTTAATAACTTTATGAAATTTGCTTGACAAATAGTATTAGTTTTTGTATAATGATCTCACTTTTCCGGAAGCCATTGTGGTAATTCGTTCATCCACAATTGCTTGACAAGGAGAGACCAGCTTCAGCGTATTCGAAGAGAACTACCACCACCTCCAAAGAAGAAAAGCTCGTCGAGCTTAGGGCGAGCTTTTCTATCTATTTTGTCGGTTTCATATCTAATATGCTTAAGACAACGATGTGGGGTCGATGTAAAAAGTCCGATCTTGAACGCAGTTGTAATAGTTACACTAAACATCAAACCACCCGCCTCCTTCGTCTCCTATAAAATTTCGAAAATAACACTTAACAATGTGGTTTGAGAATCTCTAATTGATAATACCAGCAAAGCCTATCAATTGCTAATTAATATTTTACGATAGGAGCTAATTTTCACTATGTCGAATTCTTTATACCTTGCATTATCAAGCAAAAGAACACCAAACCATCTGTTATTTGAATTCAATTCTCACAGGTATTCCAATCCCAGGTTTGAATTAGGTTTCGATTTGATCGTTCTGATTCACAATGCTCTGAACCAAATTCAGTTTTGAGAATTCCCTTTGCGAGATGTAAGTTATAATTCGTTCACGTCCTAAGACTTCGTTTCTTATTCTTTCTAGTTCCCATCCTTTGTAATAGAGCTCCAAAACTTTGCCTTTGACCTCTTCAAAAAATTGCAATTTCTTTTCAAGATTTCGCCTGGGGGAGATTAAAACTTTACCGCTGCCGCAAAAATATTTGCTCATAGGCAATTCGGTGACTTTTCTTAATGAGTTCATGATTTGATGAAATTGTTCATCATATCTAAGCACCCTCACTTTTACCCCCAAAAACAAGTCGCCACCAAATAACCATCCCTGGTTTGGCTCATACAAACCAATGTGATCGTTTGAATGACCTGGCAGATAGATTACTTTAAAAGTGTAATTATTCGTTGATACCTCCTTATCGATAGGTTCTGTTTCTGCGGCATTCGGGAGTCCCCAAACAACCTTACGGTAAATTTTCAGCTTTTTGGGAGGATCAAAAATCAATTTAATGGCTGCAGGATGGACTTTGGCTTTCAAACCGAGATGTTTTTGAAATAAGTAAGTGGCGCCTATGTGGTCTTCATGTGCATGGGTTTGCACGATTTGTTGAACATTTCTTTCACGGAGTCGATTAAAAAATTCATTCGCCACGTGCTGAAACCCGGTGTCAATGAGCAGGCCGTCGACAAAATAAGCCGCAGTATAATAAAGTCCATAGCCCAAAACACGACGCGCCATCCTAAATTGGGTTACAAGTCCATTGGTAATTTCTTGGATCATTTCGCTACCACTCGATTCTTGAAGGCCGGCCTGTATCAAAACTTGGCTCTGTTACTACTAGATCCCGCTTACTTGGTACAGCGTTTAGCCATTGAACATCAAAAAATCCCAGCTTCCTCCAATTATTTTCTTCGTCAGTTGAGACTTTCCAATAGCTGTCTGATTTGAGTTTTATGGTTTTGCCTAACTCATACTGAATCTCGCCATAAATGTTCAACCCGGCTGAACGGTTCGGAACATAGTTCCAGGCTTCCACCGCAATCACATTTTTTCCTGGTTGCAGTAAGGCGCTTATATCCCACATTTTTACGCGTTGAGATTCTACTTTCAAAGAGTGGGTTTCGCTGTCAATAACCTCGTCCAAAAATCCACCGTTTAGATAGACTTTAAGGTGGGAATCAGCTATTGCTTGCAGGTAAGCTTTTTTGAAGCCTGGCAAAATCTCAAATGTTTTTCTAAAATAGGCATGCGGCACGGATTGCTCAGACCCGCCAAATTCGATTGAAGGGTGGTAAACCCATTGGCTTGCCAATACAGGACTTTCTGAGAGGTGTCCCCTTTGAATTTGTTCGATTTTCTCCTGCCAATAGTCAATTTGATAGCCATACAGATTCACTAATAATGGAAGCCCTTCCTTATGATAGTTACGCAGCCACAGCAACTGCAAATTCTCTAATATTTGATTCAAATCCTCTACCATTTCTAAGCACTTATCAATGATCCTGTTAACCTCCCGATCGCCTTCTTCCTTATAGAAATTCTCGCAAAATTGCCTCACATCTTTGACAATTTCATACTTTTTTGCTATCCAAGCTCCTTGTTCTGCTGCAAATTTCAAATAATCTAAATTATCCTTATTTCGGATTGCTATCTTTGAAAAGGAGTCAATCAATTGCATGACTTGGGACATCTGCGTTTTTAATTTGTGGACTCCTTTGAGTGGGATGTGATTGCTTTCAGTAGCAGGCAAAAAAGGGTGACGCCAGAGCTTTTGCCAAAGCGCCTGATCAGCTAACTCCATGAGTAGAGTGTAGATTAATTCAGGCTCTAGTGTGTCATTTCCAAAAAATTGCGGAAAGAATTTCTTATTAAATTTAGCTATGCTAACAGACTTGGGCGACCAGCTACACTCCGCAGCAAAGGCATATCCATACCAATTGTACTCTCCAAAGGCCGCACTGGCTAAATCATTGCAGGTAGCAGTGATGGCTCCTAACGCTCCTGCCTCAACTCCAGATTGGAGCAAATTTCGTATATTTGAAAACGCTTCCAAATAATCAGGAAATATTCTGCGACCATTCCAAAGGCTCGGGGAAACCAGAAATCTGCGTCCTGCCCATGAAAAATTTTCGACGCTGGGATGAGTTTCCCACGCCTGGTTCTGACAATGAACAAAAATAACATCTTCGGGAATCTGGTACAGTATGGTGGGGCTGGACACAATCATGTCTCCGAGCATCATAACTTGTTTATTATAATTCCTAACAATTTCAGAAACCCGTTTGTAGTGCCTGGCATAAACGACAGCCAGGTCGTTATTTTGGACCAGGTTTTTGCTGTCCTGCCCTCCCCCTAAGTGGCGGACTCCATGGCCGCCTATGTGCAAGTAAGGTGAACTAAAAGCCTCTGAAATCTCAAAAATAAGTTCATCCAATAATTGGTACGTTTCTTCCTTGGCAGGAGCTAAAGAAGCCGCCCCAGGAAATTCTGCCAAAAAGCGATATTCTGGCAGTAATAAGATATTTTCCATACCAGCAAAGGCATCAAATACCGGTATGATCTGTACATGATACTTATTAGCAAAAGCTTCCAACTCGACCACTTCACTTTTGGTAAGCGCTCCTTGACCTTCCGCAATCTTAGGGTGATGTTCAAACTGAAACATATCATTAACATAGAGCATATAAGTATTCATCTTGTATTGGCCTAAGAAACGAACAATTTTCTTGAAATATTCAAACTTAGGTATTTGGCCTTGGCTCATGTCCTCACTTATCCCACGAAATTGATAAGCAGGCCAATCGTAAATAGTAACACCGGAAACATAAAGTTTATCACCCTCCTTGTGAACTAACTGCCCTAATGTCATGCAACCATAATATAGACCTTGAGAAGTGTTAGCCGTGATCACCACTAAGGAGTCTGAAGATTGTAAAAAATAGCCTTCTTGTCCTATTTCCATTAATGCCGTGAAATTGCCCCTATTAGCCATTTCCCGAGCCTTCGGACTTTGGTCCAATTTACCAAAAAAGACTATCTTAGACCAGTTGGAAACTTCACTTTCCTTCAGAACTTCCAATTGAATTCCGGCCAACTCTTGTAGCCGTTCCGTTAATTGACCCGCGGTAAAAATATCAGCCTCGTCACTTCCTTCGCCTAACACGATCTTGGTCTCAAGATTAATCTCAAAATCGGATTCATAGAGAATCACCTCTTGTGGCTCGGGAATAATGGAGAGCCGCGGTTCTTGAGCAATTGATACTGAACTAATAATTAACCATCCTAAAAACAAAAAGTAACACCTAAAAAGCATCATGTGTCAGTTCCTT
>JBHIAW010000163.1:0-6603 GCA_046758765.1 bacterium | reverse complement strand
TGTCATCCGTGTGCTATAAGAGAGATGTGGGTAAGGATAAGCTGAACAGCAAAGGATTACGGTATCTTTTCAAAGCTGAAGTTACAAAAACTCTTGACTATGTTAGTTTCTGGCAATAAATTGACAAATGACCATCCTATAGACTCCAATTTGTGCTTCCTGCCTTGACATTTCCAAAGGATGGGCCATAAACAGGTGGAAAATTGACAAACTTAAGTCTCCCACAACAAGTTAATATTAAGGTTAAATAGGAGCTTCTAAGGATGAAAATATTTAACATTCTACCAACGTTTTTTTGGGTTAGTGTTATTCTTACAGGAAGCGCTTTTTCCGAGGGGAAAAATGATATTAGAATTTTGAATAAGAGTTTCTATTATACTCTTGAGGATAAGAATAATCAAAGGTCCTTTTACTTATTTTATCCAGACACGGCGCGCGAGATTCAGGTCTTCTTGCCGCAACTGAATTTGCAAGGAGAACACGGTCAGATGGTGGTAGATTTCCCGAGTAAGATCAACCCTTTTGCTGAGAAAAAAGAGCCTGGTGGAATCTCATTTTCTTTGCCAACTAAACAAGGCGATAGATTTATTCAGGAAATAAAATTTCAATTTTCAACCAAAGGTCTAAAAGCGGGCAAATACGATGGTGAAATAAGCACAATCATAGATAAAAGTGCTCTCGTTCCTTTGGATAAATTGGAAATTAATGTGCTTTCTCCGGTTCCAAAAAGACATGGTGTCATCATCCCTATTGTCGCATTAGCCTTCGCTGCTTGGCTGTCCTGGATGATGGCCATACATTTTCCAAGAAGGCGGAAGAGACTCGAACTAGAAATTAAAATTGTTAATCTTATGAACGAAACAGAACAGCTCATTACGCCTGGGTCCTCGTTATACAGAAAGCTACGACGGAAAATATCAAAAGCGTGGGATTTCAACAAACTCTCTGAATTTGGTGCGGTGGACGAGCGAATCAAGGAAACAGAGGCCCTGCTGGCGGTCTGCAGAGAAGTACGAAAAGTTGAGAACCGAGTCGCAATGAGAGATCGGATTCCGTTAGATTGGGAAGAAGAAGTTAGAAAAAAGCTCGATGAGGTTTATCTAAGTTTAGAAGAAGAAAATATAGAATTGGCAAACATTAAGGTAAATGAAGCGCTTGAATATTTTGATTATGATACGAAAGCGGATAAATTAGACGAACTAAGATCCGATTTGAGTAAAGGAATTGAACTGCTTGGCACCGCTGATCTGAATCCAGCCTTGAAACAAGAAGTCCTAAAATTGCAAGAAAGAGCCAGTAGCCTGAAGGACAATGAATGGGATGAAATTATTGCGATTAATCGAGAGTTGAGAAGGCTTGAGTTGATTTCACAAGTGCAACAAGATGTTAAGATTCCAGATGCGGTCAAAAATCGGGTAAGATATTTACTCACAGAAAGAAATGATTTCACCAAAGCCAAAGAATTAATTCAGATTGCGAAGGAAGGGTTAGACCAGGATTATTATCGGAATCTTATTTCAAAAAAACATGCTAAAATCGCAGTCAAAGGTGATTGTCATACCTATATTTCTCTGACTTTTGAGTTGAAATATCAAGACAAAGGCAGGAACCTCGAACAAATCAACAATACTTTGCTAGCTACCCAAAAGTTCAGCTATGAGTGGGATTTTGGGGATGGATATAGACAGACAGGTAAGAAGACGGTTCACTTTTTCAAAACACCAGGCACCTATACCATTTCGCTTACTATCAAAGACCCTCAAGGTGAGTCTATTTATACCAACACCGACGAGGTTACAGTCAAAAGAGAATTAATTATTGCTAACGATATTCGTACTGGTGACTTTAAACATCGGAGGCCATTTTTGCTAAAGCGACTGCACTCCGACATACGCATGTTGGATTCGATTGCCTTTGTCATAACCGTTGTAATCGCAACTATCATTGGTTTGCAAACCCATTATGTTCAAAACGCAACATTTGGCAGTTTGAATGACTATCTTACTCTATTTCTTTGGGGCTTTAGCTTAGACTCGGCCAAAAACGGATTCTTATCTCTAATGAAAACCAAGTGAGGTAAAGAAAATGAATACTTTAAATCCTAACGAAAGTTCTCAAGAAAAGTTGACGGAACAAGAAAAAGAGAAATTGTTTGAAGACAATATCGTTCAAATTAACAAAATGAATGTGGCAGCCGGCAGTATGGTCAAGGGACTCATCATGGAACTTAAACGCGGCGATAGGAACACCTATATTAAGTTGCGAGATGCAGAAGAAAACGGGCACGTAGTTTATTATGATTTTGTGCAAGGGGATGAGGAATTAGTACGCAAGATAGCCCAATCGCTCGGTTTTAAAACTGTTACCGAGTCCAAATTGGAGGTACACCATGCTTAAGAAACTTTTGATAGCCGTTGGTGTTTTTGCCGTAACACTTATGCTGGCACTGTCGTACATCACGGCCAGATTCATAGATAAAGAAGAAATTATGAGAACTAAAATTGAGATGGAGCGGTTAAAGGCCTCTCGTGACTCTATTCTCACAGTAGTAGCCATCAGAGATTCTATGCAGAACCTACTACAAAATCAAGTAAGTAGTTTGCAAGTGGAAGCAAATTCATTGAGAGAGCAGGTCGCTTTGCTTGAAGAACTTCGTCAGAGTGAACAGCTATCAGTTCGTAGATTGCGGAGAAGGGAAGATTTGCAGAGGAGACTGCAACAAACCTATCCTGAAATGGCTCATTCCGATTGGGGCGTCACTGAGGTTTTTAATGAAGAGGCTGGGATCGGCATTGAATATTTGTTGATTCCATTGTGGTTTAGTGAGACTTTTATTATTGAACATCAAAATTCGGAATCCTACAAAAGGCAAAGAGATAAATTGGTACTGGTTGATTCCCTACAGAATACCATTGTTGCCCTAAAAGATAGTTTATTCCATCTTGAGCGAGAAAAGAGCGCCGCTTATAAAGCCGGCTATGACGAAGCGTATGCAAGATATGATACGCTCAGTCAGAAATACATTAAGCTGTTAGAAAAGCCTCCGCAAGTTAAGTTTGGATTCCCTTCAATTCCAACAATCATAACGAGTGGTGCGTTAGGTGTTGCGGCAGGCGTGGCCATTTCGAGGTGAAAAATTGCACGTTTAAGCTTATGTGGCAAAAAACAACCTATGAAGAGTTATCCTTGTGGTCGAGACACATCACCCCTTTTAAAAGGCTCTGGATAACCATTGGCATCTTTTTCTTGATTTTGCTTACCGGTACAGTGGGGTATGTGATTATCGAAGAGAATTGGTCGCTTTCGGATTCCCTTTATATGACCATCATTACCATTTCTACGGTGGGATTTAGGGAAGTCAAGCAACTCTCTAACGAGGGGCGGTTTTTTACGGCTTGTTTAATTGTTATGGGAATTGGTACGGTTGGTTATGGCTTTGGGACCTTGGCAGCATTTTTTATTGAAGGAGAACTAAAGGAACTATTTCGGGCGAGGAAAATGGAAAAAATACTTGAAAAACTTCATGGTCACATCATAATATGTGGATATGGCGCCGAAGGTCGTCATGCAGGGGAAGAGCTTCAGAGAAGCAAAGTCCCTTTCTTAGTCATTGAAAAAGACCCAGAACTAGCGGAAGCCCTGCGCAAGGAAGGATTACTTGTTTTGCAGGGAGATGCCACTCAGGATGATGTATTACTTCAGGCAGGTGTCTCAAAGGCAAAAGGACTAATTACGACCATGCCAGAAGATGTGGATAACCTATTTGTGACTTTTACTGCACGAGGCTTTAATCCTGATTTGACCATTATTACACGAGCCGCTGATGAAACGACGGTTGCAAAGCTGTTTCGCGCAGGCGCCAGCAAAGTAATTTCTTCCCGTGAGATAGGTGGAAGGCGCATGGCATCGGTTCTTCTCCGTCCTAAGGTGGTGAACTTTTTGGATATAATTATGCATGACCAGGAGCTGGCCCTGCGATTGGAAGAAATTGATGTCACCAAAAAAGGTCCGTTTGCCGGCAGGTCAATTCGCGACCTTCACATTCGGGAACGTACTGGTGCCATGGTGATCGCCTTTCATCGTGAAGGCCAACCGGTCCAAATTAACCCACCTGCTGAGAGCGTCCTCCAACCCGGCGACGTGTTAATTGTCATGGGAAACGATACTCAAGTGGAGCAGTTGTGCCAGATAGCTAATTCCTGGTAATTACTCCAATTTAGATATTCGACCCTTCTTCAAAAACAGTGGATCGATAAGAATCAAGTACAACCAGACTATAATAAACCCCACAAATGAGATGGATAGCCTCTTAACCATTTTCTTCACAAAATTTCGCAATCTTATTATAGGATTAATTTGTGGTATGGAGCCGATGATGGCCAGCAAAATTGCCAAAGCTATTGAACCGTAAGTTTTCATGGGGATACTTATAGGGAGTGGGTTATTCCAATTTACAACGAGAAGGTAGAGCAGGCCTAAGCTGGCCACAGCTAACACAACATAGCAGATGATTCTTAACGATCTTACTAATTTGACGGCTTTCAAAAGCCGACTGCTGCCCACTTCTAAATGTTTGAGATATTGTTTTGAGGGCTTCATGGTTGTCAAGAATGTCCTTGCCTGTAAGAAGTGCCAGTCAATGTTAGGATTCGGCTCGCCATTGTTGTGCGCGTTGAATTTTTGTATCAATTTGCCATCAAACTGTTTTTTACTCATCAGGTAGCCACTACACATTAGGGAATACGCCTCGACTTCACTAAAGGAGTCCAAATCTGTGCGGATGTTCGAGAGATAGGACTGGACTTCGCGATTCACGCCGTAGCCGGTGTTACCACTGATATTCAAAATTTGCCCTTTCTTGTCTGCCCCCCCGATCCAAGTTTTTTCTGCTTTTATGAGATCCTTTTTTAAATGGAGTAAAACGAATTCTTTGACTTTTTTGGCCATAATACGAGGCCCAAATGCGGCAATTTCTTCCTCCCGAACCCGGTCCATCAGAATACTGTTAGTTCGGGCCAAAACAGACAATAAACCTGTTTTGGGCTCTGGTATATCACCCATTTGACCACTCGCGTCACTACAAATGATATGGGTACAATTCTCCTGCAGAAGACTTCTGACCCCTTGATTATCCTGAACCCCGCCATCCACTAATTGCACCGTAAGGTCCTGATATAAATCGGCAATGGGCAGAGGGTGAAATATTCCGGGTACACATGCGGAAGCGGCCACGGCCGCGCCCAGGGGAAAACGTTTATGTCTTTCCTCATAGGCTTCGTAGTAGTACAATCTCCGAAGACGAAGATTCTTGTCCACATCTTCATCGCCGCTTGGTGGTTCCCCCATCCAGGTGGCGGTGAACTGCCAATTATGTCCGGTATTTAAAGTGGTAGCATTTAGCACTAACATTGGCACCTTGCATTTCCGATTCAAATTATGCTTTCTTGGATGAAAGTCTGGCGGTCCGTCTTTTGGTACTATTTTTAGATCGGGCATGGATATTTTTCGCTTTCTGATAACAGATTCATAGAAATGTTTGGTATAAAGCTGGCCTATTCGGTCACTGCGAGAATAACTGTCAGAAAACATACGAAGATTACTGATGATATTCCCAAAGGTTCGCATTCGGAGGTTTTTTTGAACACCTCTCAAAAAGCTCACTTCGATATTCTTCAATAACTCAATATAATCCTCCTTGCGAATTTCATCATCTCCCTTTTCTTCCAGCAATCTTTTGAGGTGCAGATAATAGAACGCGCCTAAAATGGAACCGCCCGATACCGAGCTGATGACCTCGACTTCTCTAAGGAGGTCCAGTTCTGCTAAACGGGCCAATACACCAATATGGAAAAAAGAGGCTCGAAATCCACCTCCTGACAGCGCCAATCCGACCCTTTTGTTAGTCATCTTGTTTTCTCCCTCCATAATAAGGTTATGCCTTGCGAAATAGTCAACAAACGTTCGATTCAAACTTAACACAATAAGTTTGAAATATCAAGTAAATATTCCCGTTTACAACGCAAAAATTCATTGAATTTAAGTGATCACCAAATTCGCAAATCGAACGAAGCCATTCGTAAAATATAAAACATACTGATTTTTGTCTGTCTATCGTATTATCAATCAAATCTTTTTTTGCAAAGAACTTTTGTATATCAAGGAATAATAAATGGGGATTGTTCTACTGTTCTATTGTTCCATTGTGCCATTGTTGTATTGTTAAGTCGCTGAATTCTTTGAAATCTGGATACCTACTGGCTGTGACCGTTGATTGGGCTCAACAGTCGAGCAATAGGACAATGGAACAATCCGTTTCTCCTTCATTGGATCGAATCCCGAAGCTTATTCACATTGATTCTGCCTGCGATTTCGCGGTTTTTGGTACTATTTTAAAATATTATAATAACGCAATTTTTGTAGAATATTCTTGACAATATTGCGCAAATATGATATATTTATTAAAAATTGTTGTAACTATTCAGGCTGCCCGGTCATTCCATAGGAATCTTTGTAAATTTTGGCACTAAGTAAACAAGGTTCGTTCGGACGTTGATTCAAAAAAGATTCTTCCAGAATGACAGCCTGAGTAGTTACAAAGTGTTC
>JBHIAW010000162.1:0-6613 GCA_046758765.1 bacterium | reverse complement strand
CTGAATTGTTACTAATAATTTTAAGAATGACCCATGATTCGATTAGATAATTTTGGAACTTGTTAAAATTATTGTGCGAACTTCGATAGGAGTAACAATATCACTAAAAAGATTATTCCTAATAGAAAGAATTAATTTTGAACAAGTTCGCGTATCCTCTTAGTTAAAGACTTGAAAACCGTCCGGGTAATTTCCACATGGTCTTCGATCAATTCGAAAAACTCTTCACTATTAATTTTCAGAATATGCGCGTGCTGGACCGCCGTGGCGGTGAACTCACGCGGCTCATTATCTAAAAGAGCTAAATCACCAAACGTTTCCTGTGAATACACGCGCTTCATTTCTCTGGTGCCCTTTGTTAAACTGACTTCTCCAGTGATTACAAAGAAAAGGGCATTACCTTGTCCCTTTTCTTTGAAAATTATGTCGCCTGCTTCAAATTCTAACTCCTCGGTTATCGCGGCGATGCGAGCTAAATCCTCGGTCTTTGTTTGAGAAAAAATGTCTACGCCTTGTAAAAATACAGCCTTTTCAACAACGGTTAACTGATGCTCATCCTTTTCATCTAAATCGTCTATTATGTCTTGTTTTCTGGTATTAATCATGATCTGATTTTTATGCTGATTGCAAGAATACGATCTCTCAATTATCATGTGATTTTGTCCGGCTCACACACTTTGCATTGTCCATTTATTTTGAGATCAAATTCATAGTCATCCGAGTAGCCTAGCTCGTGTTTGAACGAAAACACAATTTTTGCTGTCATTGCGAGCGTTCCCCCGCGAAGCAATCTCCTTGATTATAGAGGCGTGAGATTGCTTCGGCAAAAAAAGCCTCGCAATGACGGCTAGAATCTACAGTTTTCTTTCAAACACCGGCTGTTCTACTTTTGGTCTCTATTATTCTAAAATATCTCTCTGCCGTTTCTTGTAAAACTGGCTCCGTTGAATGCAGCCGCGGATAAACTTTATCTGCCAAGTCTTGAATTTTTTCCCGACCCAAACTATATATAGTACAAATTTCCAACCAGGTATCGCCATCGTTTAACAAAGTGGAAAGGGCTTCTTTTCTACCCAACTTATTCAAATTAAAAAGGGCTCGACCTTGCCGAACCTGGTGATTCAAAGGAATGTCATCCAGAATCGGCAGTAAAGCTACCCTTAACTCGCCCGGAAGGAGGTTGTCTAAATATTCCAGCGCATTGGACTTTTCATCCTGACTTCCTTGAGTTAGAAAATAATATGAATTGTAAATATCTTGTTGTGGAAAGATAAGGGCCAGCAGCCTAAATATCCGGTCCAGACTTTCGCGCAATTTTTCCTGCAAAGCCGGGTACAAAATATCATCCACTTCGCGCACATCTATAGACATTCTGTCTTTTCTTCCATAGGCGTGGAAAATGTTCAACTTACTGTAATAGTCCCGAATTTCTATCATCAAGGTGCTGCAGATTTTTTCTTGATCAAATTCCAATTCAGGGCAAGACTTTCGAATCTTATTCAACGACTTAATAACCTCGTAGCGAATGATGGTATTTTGGTGTTCTAAATTTTCAATAAGCACGTCCAAACTTTCGTCGCTTTTAATTTGACAAAGGACGCGAGGAATGCTTTTTCTAATCAGCATATTGTTATCTGCGTCATTAAGTACTCTCATTAACCGAGGTAAGATTCGGTCACTGTAATTTGCCAGCGCAATCCGTGCCAATTTTCTTAGTCTTGGATTTCCCAGTTTGGCAATCAATATATCTACAAAATCATCATGCAGAACTTTGCCAGCGCTTTCTGTCGCAACCTGCTGCACCGAAATAGAGTCATCGTTTAAGAGCAACACTAAATTCTCATGCAGACCACAGCCGTGGTCAATGGTGCCCAAAACTCTGGCGGCCTCCATGCGATGCGCCTCGCCATGTTCGGAATTAGCTTGGATCATCTCAAGTAAAACACGCTTGGCTTCTTGGGTGAGCCGTCCGGTATGCTTGATCATAGAAGCCAGCATCGCACCTTTAATCCTGGGGTCTGGGTCTGCCAAAAACTCAGCAATGCGGTCCACAGGACAAACTTCACAATAAGCCCAGACAAAATGAATCGCCTCGCTCCGCACCTCGATGTCATCATCTGATAATAACGGCATGATATCCTGCAACATCTCCTTACCGCCGCTGTCGAATAAAATTCGTAACGCCTGAGTGCGAATCTTAGCATCCCAATGCTTAAGCAACGGCATGACGTGTTCTACTATTTCATGGAAAGGCACAAGCTCTAATAAACTTAAAGCATACCGAACTTTTTGATGATCTTTGCTGCTCAAACTTTTGATGACAGTAGTAACCGTATCCGCATCCAAGGTTTCAATGACTCTTGCCTCAATATCCACATTGCGCCTAATCAGGAGCCCTTTTATTGAATTGACATATTCATTGCGCAAGGCAACGGTAATTGCCATCCACGCCAACAAAAATATCAGCGAAACAATACTCAGTTGCTCAACGGTCAAAGAGAGCACCAGAGTAAAGACAATAATTAGACAAGCGGCTAAGCCACTGGCAAAGCGGTTGACAAATACATCAATGAACAGTTTTGCTTTAAGTCTAATGTGTGATGGAATAGGCAAGAACAGCAGTTCTCGGGATGATTGGTTTAAAGAGTAGTTTAGACTTTTATCGGTAGTTTTCAAAAATGCCACCAATAGCAGACTCGGAAAAAACAGCAGCCCAAGAGAACCGAGAGAAAGAGCCAGCGGCAGCAAAAGCAACGCAAAACCAATACCAAATTTTTTCAAAATTTTACTGGTTAGAAACAACTGCACTAACAGCGAAATCACACTGAGCACAGCAAAGAACTCTCCGAAGAATTCGGTTCTTGCCATTTTCGTTGGATACAATTTTTCAACCAGGGAATTAAACTGAAAATCCACCAGCGTGGATACCATCACACCGAGAACGAGCGTAAGTCCCAGCAGTTTTAGAAGCCGGCGATTGGACACGCCATCAAACAGAGTTAAGGAATCACCATATTCCTTTGCTCTTGGCCTTCTGGGCTCGGTCACCTGGACCTTTCGTGGCACATATCTCGCGATAAGCTGAACCACACCCATGCTCAACAGAAGAGCCGCAGCCGCGATCAGCAAAACGTTCTCCGTGCTTAGGAAGCTTTTCACCGAAAAGTCTGCCGCCAGTCCGCCAGCCACACCTCCCAAAATGCCACCCGTACCAATGAAGCCAAACAATCGCTTAGCTTCTCGCGGGTTAAAAAACTCATTGGCAAAACTCCAAAAGTGGGCTACCAGGACCGTGATAAAAAAACTAACCCAAATATAAAACACCGCAGAGACCCATTTTTCGGGAAGCCTAACCAACCACCAGAAAGCCAATAGATTTAGAAACAAGAATCCGATGGTAATGGACATGAAAGTGGACCGGTTTAATATGCTCGATAATATGGAATCAATAAATATCAATACTCCGGTAAAAGCCGCGGTGGCCAAATAAATATAGGGCAATTTTTCTGAGCCTAATTCTGTGAGAAAAAGCGAATTTCTAACAGGCTTTACGATGGTCACTGAAAGAATCACAAGAAAAAAGAACAGAGACATCAAAAGAGTTTTTTTGATCTCTCCGTCTCTGATCTCAACTATCCAGTGGAGAATTTTTTCAGCAGCCTTGGAAATGTTATATTGCATCTTTCGGTATACCCAGTTAAGAAATGCAGCAGTCCGAAATCCTATATTTTAATTCCTTACTATCTTAGAACATTTACGCTTTTGCAGCTATTCCTACCAGGTATCTTGTTCATCCTGTTAATCCTGTCCTATATTTGCTCTGCTACTTTATAGGTTAAATATGGAAACCATTCTGATTTTTATTTGTTTAAAGAACTATTGACACATCCCTTATGCATTAAGTACCTTGCCATTTGTTGCAACCGGCATTTTCGAGTGATATTTCAAATCGGGAGACAAAATATTGAATTCAAATAATTCCAGCCGCAAACACACTATTACATTTCTGGTGGGCTGTTTTTACATCCTGTCGTTTTCCAACCTGCAAATTTACGCAAAAGAAAACAAGAAAGAAGAATCTAAACAAGATAATGGCTTTATTAACAAAGTCTCATTAGTCCTTAATGGGTTTACCGTAGGCAAGGATACGCGCATTTTACCCTATGCCAGTTTGGATGATTGGTTTGATCCGTATGCGGGGCTAAAATTGGAGCATCGTGCGTTTTGGAGTTCTGAGGATAGGATGTTTCACCATTACAAAATCGAGACTTTCGACGAGTATTCTTGGAAGTTTAGATATCTTGCCAATTCACTTTCCTTCAAAAATACCAAGTTCAGTTTTCTTTTTAAAATCAAAATTACGGATGACGACTTTTTTTATGGCATCGGTAACTCTACCATTAAATCCGAAAGGGCTCAAGCGACGTACTCTTCAATCTTTTTCGGGAGTGAAATTAAGCAAAATATTTCCAAAGGCGTTGTCTTTCGCTGGTCCCCAGGTTTTTGGAAGTTCAAATCAGGCTTAGTTGAAGGCGGAGAATTTGAAAAGTCTTCCGATGCTCGATACCTAACCTCCCGTTTTACTTTGAGCGATAGAAAATCCATAGATTATTGGAAGGCTTCTTGGGACAACCAATGGTCTGCTTATGTGGAAATTGCCTTGCCGGTCAATACCTCTGCTTCCTCTTATGCTCGATTTAACGTACAGACTCTTACTCGATTCCCATTATTCAACAATATCAAATTTGGCGTCGCTACTCGATTTGAATATCTCATATCGACCAATCGTGCATTAGTTCCGTATTTTGCCATGCCCGAGGTTGGTTCAAGGAGTGGACTTCGAGGCTTTTCCAAAGACAGATTTCGGAATTTTGCCTTGGCCAACTTAAACTTGGAGCTGTCTTTTCCACTCTCCAATCACTTCGACGGTTTTCTATTGTCAGATTTGGCACAAACTGCTTCAAATCCCACAAAACTTCCGAACAACACAATCCATGCAAGTTTTGGCTTCGGTTTTCGTCTACACAACGTCAACCACCCCATTGCCGTTGGCCTGGCTGCCAGTCATGAAAGTGTGAAGTTATTTTCAACCATTGCAATTGGCAGCCCCTGGTAACTTTATGAATAATTTGTAACCCTTTGTAAATTTACATCGTGCTATTTCCGCTATTCGCCGACTCATAGCACAATTCACCGAAAAAGACTTAACTAGTATCTTAAAACCTAGTATATTTACCCAGCCATAGGGTCGGTTAAAATTGTCATCAAAAAATTGCTTAGCCTGAGTTGTTCCTAACGTAGGATAAAGCTACAATCAAAAATCTTGGTAACTATTCAGACTGTCATTCCCGAACGCTTTCATCGGGAATCTATAAGTCATGCGATCTCCATACCATTTTGAATGTCAGCAAAACATGGATTCCTGCTTAAAATACGCAGGAATGACGACAGGCTGAATAGTTACAAATTTTGAAAAAAAACAAAGTTTTTCAGGATAATAGAATAATAACTTTGTGTACTTTATGTCTTTGTGGTTGTAAATTATACACGTTACGTGATTTTTTTGCGAGGAGTAGATTTGTGATCAATTTGATAAAAGGTTTCTCAATCATAGGGTTTGTTTTAGTTTCCTTATTACTCAGTTCATCCTCCTATTCTCAAACTACACGTGTAACAAAAATCACAGGCATCATTTTAGATGAGAGGGGGGCGCCAATCCCATACGTAAACGTATTTCTGAAAAACGGCTTCGATGGCGATGTCAGCGATTCCACCGGCTATTTCGAAATCGTAACGGAAAAAACCGGGCGTCAAGTGTTAATCGCTTCTATGATTGGATATCAACAAAGCACGAAAGAAATCGACCTTTCTGAAGAACATTTTGGTGCAATTAAGATTATTTTAAGAGAAGAAGCCATCCCTATGCCAGAGGCCACCATAACTGCCAGCTCGTTCAGATCAGGAGATGGAAAAGGCGTAACTTTAAAACACTTGGATATTTTAACCACGCCGGGTGCGGCCGCCGACATCTTTCTGGCCATCAAAACTTTTCCTGGTCTCGCACAAATCGACGAAGGTTCGGGTCTGTTCGTTCGCGGCGGTGATGTTTCCGAAACCGTGACCATCTTAGACCAAGCCACCGTAGTGCATCCTTATCGCTACGAATCGCCAACCGGTGGCACGTTTGGTACTATTACTCCCTTCTTAGTCAGCGGCACGTTTTTCTCCAGCGGCGGCTTCTCGGCAAAATACAGCAACGCCCTTTCGGGTGTTCTGGCCATGGAAAGCCTCAATAGGCCACGGCAGTCGCTTTATAACCTGAATATCGGTTTGGCAGCCACCTCTGCACGCATCGCTCTACCGCTCAAAAATAAGAAAATAGGTTTGCGCTTCTCCGGCAATCGCAGCCATACAGGACTCATGTTTCGTGTGAATGGCAAATACTCAGATTTTACCAAACATCCCAGAGGTAGAGACGTCAACTTCAGTCTAAAATCCTGTTGGACGAAGCCGCGTCCCCATCTAAACCTATGGGGATTTCATCCCAAATCTTTTGCCCAATGACATTAATTTAACACCCAAATTGCAAATAAGCAAACAATTCATGGCGCTA
>JBHIAW010000161.1:0-6626 GCA_046758765.1 bacterium | reverse complement strand
GAACCTTGTTTACTTAGTGCTAAAATTTACAAAGATTCCTACGGAATGACAGGGCCGCCTGAATACTTACCTAAATTATTTAATTGACTTGAGAATTACAAGCAAAATTTTTATAGTTGCCCTCGGTGTTCACAATCCCTGGTCTTTACTGCGGAGCTCTTTCTACTCGAAGTATTGCGTGAATTTTACTCAACATTGTGAAGCTTCATGCAACTTAAAAAGAACGCATGCCTCGTCTTGAAACAAATGTGATGATTCGGACGACCGTTTCAAGCATTTGCATAGCCGTAAAAGATTACAGTTTCTATATAAAACAAAAGGTTAGCTCATTATTCTCCGATAAATAATCTTGTCAGAAATTGGCATACATATTGTTACTCTGAAATAGTATGTTAATTGATTTGAACAATGAAATAACCATCGAGGAGGCGTTGATGTACAAACTGAATCCGGATGCGGTGACGCGCGCAGATCTTGTAATTGGTATTCCATCTTACAACGAAGCCGACAATATAGCGTTTGTGGTAGAACAAGCCATTCATGGAATACGGCAATACTTTCCAGATTTTGTCACGGTCATTATTAACGTAGATAATAATTCACCTGACGATACTAAAACGGCATTTTTGAACGCCCCAAATGGTGTTCCTAAAATTTATATCTCAACTTCACCGGGAGTAAAAGGCAAAGGAAATAACTTCTACAACCTATTTAATGAAATCGTTAGACTCAATGCTAAGGCTGCAGTAGTGGTTGATGCGGACCTTACGAGTATTACGCCCGAATGGATTCGAGAATTAGCCACTCCAATTCTTAGCGGATATGATTACGCTACGCCGCTCTATTCGAGAAATGAGTATGATGGGACTATCACCAATAATATTTGCTATCCATTAATCTATGGATTATTAGGGATTGACATTCGTCAACCTATCGGTGGTGATTTTTCATTCTCTTTAGATCTGGCTAAATACTACCTGAAACAACCATGGACAAAAACGACCAAACAATTCGGAGTTGATATTTTCATGACATTAAATGCAATCCTGGGTGGGTTCGAGTGCTGCCAAGTTGGTTTGGGGGCAAAGATTCATAAACCCAGTGCTCCTAAATTGGGTCCCATGTTTTCACAAGTCGTAGGAACACTGTTTGAGACTATATTAACTAACAAGGACAAATGGCTCGGCCCTGTCAATGTGCAGACGTTACCATTATTTGGAACCTTAAATTTGGAAAGGCCCCAAAGTTTGTGTGTGGACTATAAAGAGATGAAATCGACCGCCTTATATGAATTTAAGATCAATCGAGATATTTTGGCAACTGCTTTGAGCCCGACTATTTTTGAGAAGGTTTCTCAAATGTACTCAAATAACAGATTAAACCTTGGAACGGATTTGTGGACAAGAATTGTTTACAACTTGCTCCATGCTTATCATACCACAGATTTGAATTCCCATTTAATAGAAGCGATGAAATCCTTATATTTTGGCCGGGTGGTTACTTTCATCAGAAGAACTTTAGAAAAAGACCACCAAGAATCTGAATCAATGATTCTAAATCAAGCAAAGCATTTTTTCAAATATCGTTCGCTGTTAACTCAAAAGTACGAATATAAACGGGCCGTCGCTTAAATGATTTTGCAGGAGTCCAACCACCCTCCCTCCTTTGCCAAAACGGCGAACCTTAACTGTTTCGCCGTTTTAGTTTATCTTTTATTCATTTGACAACAGTTCATTAAAACCTGCCGGTCAAACTTATTCGATTCAAAGACCCTACCTCCCCGAAAGAGGAAAAAGAGTAGTCGAGATTGAAAGTATTGACTTTGAATCCTAAACCTAAGGAAACACCCGCCAAACGATCCTTGTTGGTGTCTACTTTTTGATCTTGACCCACCGAATTATAACCCAAGCGAAGAAATAGTTCTTCGGTAAGGCTAAATTCACCCCCAATACGAAAATCCAAGCTCTCATCAATAAACTTGACTAATGCGCCACTGACTAATAATGGTAAATACTCTAATTTTTTGGAAGCACCTAACTGAAAATTAAAAGGCAGTTTATCTTTTACTCCACCTTCAAAAAAGGCACCAGTGGTCGTACCTAAGTTAAAAATTCCTACGCCAATGTTCAACTCTTCGGAAGGTATAGCATACATAACTCCAAAATCAACTGCTAAGGCTGTTTCCGTCAAATTATCGATTTGAAAGCGAATGTATTTGGCGCTGCCACCGATAGATAAATTCTCAAATGCCATCCGAGAATAGCTTAGAGAAAGAGATATGCTATTGGCACCAAATTCACCCGTGTCGAGGTTATTCTCATCCTTCCCTTCAAATTGTCCAAAATCGAAAAAATGGAGCCCAATGGCTAAGACGCCTTTGGAAATGGGATGAGCATAAGCCAAGAAACCCGATTGAAAATCTAATAAATGATTAAGATAAGTCAAGGTTCCTTGGCGCTTCGTAAGCGTAGCTAATCCGGCTGGATTATAAACAATATTATGAATATCGCTCGGAATAGCGATGAATGCCCCGGCCATAGCAGAGGGTCTGGCACCCACTAATGTGCGAAGGAAATCAAACCCAACAGGGTTCTCGCATCGAACACAAGGAGGCGATATAAAAGAAGAGGAAAGAAAAATTACAACGAGAATAAAAATAACCTTCTTCATAGTACCCCAATCAAATATTGTTAAATTATACGGCATCAAATCACCAGTTATCGTTCCTATACCGACAAGTCTTGAGCCACCGACCGGACTCGAACCGGAAACCTGCTGATTACGAATCAGCTGCTCTACCAATTGAGCTACGGTGGCAAGCTATTTAGAACCTATGACTAAAAAATCAACTGCTTCGATTTTAAGCCACCTTTAATTTAAGTTTTTTATATTAAATTGCAAGTTAAAATTTATAACATTAGCATTAAATATCGGTGTCTTACTTTTGGTCATTGCCGAACAAATTTGAATTCTTAAAGATAGCGTTGACGAGCTGCCCTATCCTTATCCACATCTCTCTTATAGCACACGGATAACACTGATGACACGGATTCACACAGATTCTATTTTCGATCATGTGTAAATATCTTCCTTCTGAATTCTGCATTCTTGCCACAATTCAATCGCCATGGCATTTTCATAAACCTTTTCCAGAAAGCCATATCCCAGTGTATTATTGACCTTATAAAAAGCCTGAATTATTTTTTCAGTGATTTCTTCAGATAACAGCTCTTGTCCTTTCTTAAATTCTTAATCCGTGAATATCCGCGTCATCCATGTTCTACCTTGGCTTGTGAGTAAGGATTAGGATGAGCTACTGGGACGGATTCAGCAATTTCTTCTATTTTACTTGCTGCTTTACTGGTGCACAAATAAATATCCAACAAAGCATTTTGAATCTGGAAATAAAAACTTAGTCATCCTTATTTGTCTGATATTCTATATTCAATCTTGGATACCACTAATGGTTTATCCTTTTTCCCACCACCAAGAGGCCTTTTTTCGGCGACCAAACTTAAGCAAATCATTGACCCAAAGCATCAGTCGTCGTAAGGGAGTAGCTGCAAGCCTCCGCCATAATCGAAAATACCATTTGCAAAAATCTTTATTATATGGACAAACTCGAATACAAATCGAACAATCCGAATTCTGTGAAACCCAAAAATTAAAGCACTTTTCCGCATGAGTGGTCCATTTGCTCACGCCTTGAATATTTGACCTGCTGTAGACTTTGTTGGATTTGTCTGCAAATGTGATGGCTTTTGCTGGACAGGCCTTGGCGCATTTTTGACAGACATCACAAAATTCTTGAATCCCGAATCTTTTTGGCTTATCCGGTACGAGCGGAATATCTGTAAATATTTTTCCCAGCCTCAGCCGTGGTCCGAATTCAGGCGCGATCAGCATACTGTGTCGCCCGACTTCCCCAAGACCGGCTTGAACTGCCAAAGGAATTGCCAAGGCCGAGTCATTCATAGTAGCATAAGCTCGATAACCAAGATTGCAGATATATTGGGCCAGGCTCATGAGTGTGACCGTATCCCTGGTATATCCGAAACCGGTGGCGGAGCCAGAAAGCGCTGAGGGCGCGGTAGCGGTCAAATCTTCGTCCATTTCCAACCCGATTAAAATGATATAAGGCAAATCGGCTGGAATATCGATGGGTTTTTCTGATTGTGTTTTCTCACTATAGCGAGCCGTATAAACCCAGCGTTCGTCATATTCACAAATCCCCACTACATCGGCGCCAAAGAATTTAGCTGCTTTCTTGATTTCTTTGGTGGCAGCTTCTTTGGTTACAAAAGTATAGGGTTCAGGCCAGCCCTCAACATGGGTAGTGAATGCATCGAGGAACCCTTCCTTGCGGTCCTGGGATTGTCGCTTCAAATCCCGTATCACATTGCTTATATGCCAGGCAGCATTACGGAGAGCATAGTCCTTTTGACTGAAACCATCTACACGTCTGGCGCGAGCAAATGGCATGTCGTATCCTTTATAAAACTCTTCTGAATTCTTCGAACGTACAGTAGCATCCCAATTAGAACGGCAAAAAATATCATCTTTCTGGTTAAAACGCTTGAATGTATCCAGAATCACAAAGCCGGTTTCACGGTCTATAGGTTTGCTATGTTTACTATTACCAATTTGCACTAAAAAGTTTCTCCTCTTTAATACTTTTTTAATTATACCCTGATTAATTCCTCACGTAGCACAATGCAACTTTTTCACCAAATTCCATCGGTGCTGCTACCTTAACTTTTTAATTTCATCATCAAGACTTGTCATCTCCCAGCGTATCAATGAAAAGGGGATGATGCCGGCATTCAAAAATTCATCCATAAACTCTCGGAGGTCGAACTTGTCCCCAAGCTGCTTGGCCCGGTCTCTGAGCAATTTTGTGAGTTGAACCTTGCCAATCACCATCCCCATATGCCAGCCAACAAAACGCAGGTTGGTTTCCATTTCATACCAGACATGCGGCCCATCCGGGAGCAGCCAGCCATTTGGCGCACACTCAACACAGTAATCGATAGCCTCCCTCAAGGAGAACTCGTTGCTGTGCATCTTCAGGTCCGCGACCGCTCTGCAGGTGCGAAAAGCCGCCTGCAGGTAGACAATTTCCCGTCCCCTTCTCGTTCGCTGATCCAGATACCCTGCATGCATCAACATCTCTTCCAGCCAGAAAGCCCAGCCCTCGGAACGGACCATATCAATCGCGTAAAAGCGGTCTGCTCCCCGAATGGGACGTTGATCATGTTGACTTCTCAACATATCAAGGTAGTGACCGATAAACTCATGGGTTTGCTCGGGCAAAGGCTCGCGGTCGCCTGTTTGCTCAAAAAAGTCACGCGGCCGCGGCCACTCTTCTGGAGCAGCCAGCGGGCTGCGATGCAGATAACCCTCGATATCAAGATAATCAGGAATCGATAAAATCTCCTCTTCCTGGAGAAACTTCATAACAAACCGCAGCGCCTGGTCACGGCGGCGGCGGTGCTCTTCCTGAATCTCCGCTGGTTTAAGCTGGGGCAGATGTCGGTTCCGGTTTCGCTCCAGCTCAAGAGCTGTAATCATGCGGTAATCTTCATGCATCACAATATCCAAGCACTCTTCCCAGGTATAAGGGATAAGATGGACATTCTTCAGCCACCAGTTATAATTTTCTTTGCCAACACCAGCGGGAGCGGTCATTCGATGCTGGTTTTCTTTGAGCCATTTGCTATAATCCTCCACCGCAGCTTCAGCACGCTTGGCATCGGAAACCAATTCAGGATGATGCTTTGCAAGCAGGGCTGCAAGCCTCTGAAAAATAGCTTTTTCCTCATCTATATAATGCAGGGCAAGGACTGCAAGGTCGGCGGCTCCTTCGGTAAGATTCACTTTAGCCTGTTCAAAAATTTCCGGCACAGCCTGCAGCTTCACGCGGAAGTCTTCCAGGTCATTGTCCGGAATGGGCAGCCTGGGAACTCGAAGAAAGCCGTAACGCGTGGGTCCAGCCCCAGCCTGCGACTGAAGGTAAAAGCCGGGATCCCGCGCCCAGGGCCGGAGAACTCGATGATAAAATTCGAGTCCGTTCATTTCTGCTCGTACTAAATGATACTCAACCTGCTGAGATACTGGCCAGCCGCTTGTATCGATGGCAGCCAGGCGTTTCTGAAATTCCTTAAGTCCACGCCATTGTTTTGCCATGGCTGCCTCCGTGTAATCAGGGACGCCGCTGTTCATCTTTGGTATTTGAAATTCACGAAACTGTTTAAACAAACTGACCAGATCGGCATAATTATTTTTCTTGGACACTACAGATTCTTCTTGCACTGGAGTTTGGCAGGCAAAAGTAATCATGGCAAAATAACTTGAAATTAGCACTAAATTAATTCGACTACTCATAAGTTGAATCTCCTCTCATAATATCGGTTCAACATTAAACAAAAATTTCAGGATAAAATACAAATACAATCCCCTAACCACGCCAGACCACGTGGCATAAGCTATCCAACGGGGCAAGCCAGAACCAAAAAGGCAAAACGATTGCGGGCAAAACAATTAAAAATTTGAATTTTGAATTTCTTTCATATTCATTTTGTCTACCATACGTTCCCACAACCAGATCATTTTCACGCGGATGAATC
>JBHIAW010000160.1:0-6746 GCA_046758765.1 bacterium | reverse complement strand
AGATAGTCTGTAAGTATTCAGGCTGCCCTGTCATTCCGTAGGAATCTTTGTAAATATTAACACTAAGTAAACAAGGTTCGTTCGCACGTTGGTTCAAAAAAGATTCTTTCAGAATGACAGCCTGAATAGTTACGATAGTCTGCTCATTTTTTAACGGGGAGTGTTGGAGTGCTGCATTGTTGGATCATTGGTTCTCAAGATTCTGAATTCTGCTCCCTCAATCGCATTACTCCAGTCATCCGTCACTCCAGTACTCCATCGCACCACTACTTCAACTGTCTCAATGTGTACGTGTCACCGCACAATATTTACTTTTTTCCCCGGAGTTAATTTGTTTTGTCCCAAAACCACCACTCGCTCATTTTCAGCTAAGCCGGAGAGAACCTCCACAAGATTTCCGCTGGAATCCCCGACTTGTACTTCTCTCAATTCAGCGATCTGCTCAGAATTTACAACATAAACCAAGGATTTATTTTCATGTTGAAAAATGGCGTCTTTGGAAATCGTCAATACATTTTCTTTGGAGGTAACCACAACTTCCACCTTGGCAAACATACCCGGTCGGAGTAACCGATGCGGATTTTTCACTCGGACCCAGGCCTTAAAGGTTCGAGTAAACGAGTCGGCAGAAAGAGACAAATCTTCCAGCGTGCCGGCGAACGTTTTGTGTGGATAGGCAGACACAGAAACCCTGACCTCCTGTCCATTTTCAATTCCAGCAATTTCGCTTTCGTTGACGTCGATTTCAATGAGGACTTCGCTCAGTTTTGCGATCCGCACGACGGGCTGACCCGTGCGAACGGTTTCCCCAACTTTATGATAAACGTGCGTCACCGTGCCCGAAATCGGCGCCTCAATTTTTACAAGTTTGCTGGCGGCATCGAGATTTCTTGTGGCTATTTCAAACGCCATTTTTGCTTTGTCCAAGACCTGCTCTGAAACAGCGCCAGCTTCAAAAAGCGACTTCATTCTTTCATAGTCTCTTTTAGCGTCTTCAAAACTGGCTTTGGATTGCCGGTAGCGCAGGGACATGGCGCTGGCGATATCAAAGTCAAGCTCCGCAACTACTTGTCCCTGTTTTACTTCATCTCCAACTCCAACTGGAATCGCGATGATTTTCTGAGTCGTGTTGGCAATGGCATCGGCCTGTCTTTCACCTTCAATCGTTCCCGTAAAATGTCTCGAGATAGTTAAATTGCCAAACTGTACTTTTTCAATTTCCACAGGTATTCCCAGCTCTTCCTGGTAGGCATCTATATCCTTGATCGCGGGTTCCTCCCCATGAGTGATAACCCGGTAACCGATCACTCCAAACAAAAGTAGAAGCATACCAATGCCAACTATTTTCTTCATCATCATTCTCCAAACTTTTTACTGAATAATTCCAACGGCCTTTTGCCATTCTAACAAGGCGATGTTGTAGTCGTAAATGGCCTGCAAATAATTTGTCTTGGTCCGGTTTAAAGCCAGTCGAGCGTCAAATAGCTCAAGTTGTGTACTAATCCCACTGTCGTAACGCACTTCAGCGATGTCATAGGCTTTTTGCGCCTGCTCCACGCTCTTTTGCCGGGCCGCGATTCTTTCCTGTGCGTCCTTCATGCGCAGGGTCGCTTGCTCGATTTCCAGCTTAATGAGCTGGCTGATATTGTCCGTTTGGTGCAGAATTTCGTTTACCTCCGCTTGCGCTTGTTGAATACGTGCGCTGGTTGCAAAACCGTCAAAGATATCAAACCGTAAACTTAAGCCCGTGGTGAAACTGCTACTGCGTTCCGTAGCGCCGAACTGAAAGTCCGATGATTGCCCCTGAAACTGATAATTGCCGACAAGAGACAGGGAAGGTAAATGCTGGCCTCGCTGGATGGAAATATTCAGCCGGGCCATTTCTAACTGCAGATTTAGCTGCTTCATTTCCGGACGCACTCTCAGAGCTTCCTGCGACACTCTTAGCACTTCGTCGTCTGGAACCGGTTGGTATTGTAGGCTTCCCGTCACATTCAATTGTCTGTCCAAAGGCAATCCGATAGCATTCTTCAAGGCTGACCTGGCCAATTCGAGGTTGTTCTGCGCTTCGATCAAGGCCGCTTTTGCTTCGGACCTATCCACTTCAGAACGCAAAAGATCAAACTCGGCAGCCACGCCGCTTTCATATTTCTTTTTCACATCCTCAAAATGGGCCTCGGTCTGAGTCAACGTTTCTCGGAAAACTTCAAGCACTTGCTGACTCAGTAAAACAGTGTAAAAAGCCCGACGGACATTTAAAATGACCTGGTCTTTGGTCAATTTCGTACCCTCCCGACTGAGCTCGGAAAAAAGGGTGGCGACTTTACGTACTTTGCTCACTCCAAATTGCCCGCTTTGAAAAATCGTTTGTTCAAATTCAATATTTGCGATGTAGGAATTGTTCTCGCCGATCTCGATTTTCTGCACCTCTTCTCCAATCTTGAAGAAAAAGGCCGGCCTCCTGATATTCCTGGTATAGTTGCTGGTAAGAGAAACGTAGGGCAGGGCGCCAGCAGAAATTTCACGGATCTGCGCATCTGCCATCTGTTCTCTGTCTCTGGCGATCTTCAGATTCGGATTGAGCTGCAGAGCCAATTCAACGGCTATATCTTCGTCTAAGACGATGAGGTCATCGGCAGCCTGGCCCAAAACGGATTTGGCGCTGGCTGCGATTAAAATTGTCATACATAGAATGAACCATCTGCTCATTGCAAACATTTTGCACCCTTTCAATTTCAACCCCTATTTTAATTCAATACCGTCAAAAAATATGGTCAGAATGGCGTCAACATCTTCCGCTATGCTTGCCTTGTTCTCACCGCAACGGCTGTGCAGTAAAAATGCAAAAATAACGTTCCAAAAGACTTCCACCAATTGGGTCGCATCAATATTCCTTATTGCTCTCCTTGTTATTTCTTGCTGTAGCGGAGCCATCATCATTTGCACCAACTTCTGACGCCTATGGGCAAATCTTTCCCGGAAACTGCTAACAAGTTTGATTTTCAGTTGCAGGTTCTCTTTAAAAATAAGCGTTAAATAGTCTGGATTCTGTTCAAAATATTCGAGCGCGCCACTGCTAAACCGTTTGAATTTTTCTCTCAAAGGCAGGTCATTGTCAAACCCATCCTTCACGATACGTTCAAAATCCGCAAACCCCTCGTCAAGAAGTGCAATGAACATCTCCTCTTTGTGAGCAAAATAATTGTACAGCGCCCCTTTACTAAATTCAGCGGTTTCTGCAATTTCTTCAATGTTAGCATGTTCGTAGCCTTTTTCAGCAAAGACTTTTAGAGCCGCTAACAGAATCTCGCGGCGTTTGTACAGTTTTTCTCTCTCTTTTCTTGGAAGAGATCGATCAATTTCTTTTAGCATACCAATTTCCTGAACGAATCGTCAACAAATAAAACAATCATTTATTAGGCTAAACAAACGTTCAGATTATAATAAATAAAATCGTGATTGTCAAGAAAAGAATGCTTGACTTTTTGTGTCATATTTATTTTATTTAAGTATTTCAAAAATTATTGAAATGTTTAAGACATATTCATGTCAGATTTTTCAACCCAGGCCGTGAAAATTTTTAAGGCTCTGGCTGATCCCACACGCTATCGGATTGTTACCCTGCTGATCGAACGTGGCGAGATGGGGTGCGCCGATTTTGATAAGGCCTTTCCATACAGCAAATCGGCCATGTCGCACCATTACCGAATCCTGGAAAATGCAAATTTGATCATCACGCGTAAAGAGGGACAGCATGTGCGGGTAAGCATTAATCAGGAAATTCTCGAGCGATTTCTACCTGATTTTAAGAGGGTGCATGCTCATTTGGAAACTACTGAGAATAGGAATTAAACAATCAAAAGAGGAACTCATAAAACTATGCCCGGCGGAATCAAAGAGGATGAAAAAATATGAATCATAAATTACCACCACTGCCTACATCTGCAGAAGATATTCGCCCCATATTGGTTGGGGCAACGGTACCAAGATTAACCTTGACAACCGTGGATGGAAGTTCATTTGATTTAAACACAGCTATTTCAGAAAAGCCAGCAGTATTGATTTTTTATCGCGGTGGGTGGTGACCCTATTGCAATGAACAGTTGGTTCAACTGCAGAATATTGAGTCACAGCTCACCCAATTGGGTTATCAAATTATCGCCATCAGTCCCGACCGGCCAGAAAAATTACAGGAAGGTCTTCAGAAAAACAATCTGAATTACTTATTATTGTCTGACAGCAAAATGACTGGAGCTAAAGCTTTTGGCATTGCCTTTAAGCTGGATGATAAATCAGTCGAACAATATCAAAAATACGGTATCGATTTGGAAGATGCTTCCGGGGAAGGACATTATCTGTTACCGGTGCCAGCAGTCTTTGTAGTCGGCACGGATGGTGTCATCAGGTTTGAATATGTTAATCCGAATTATAAGGTACGGATTGACCCCGGAGTACTTTTAGCTTCTGCCAAAGCTGCTCTAAAGTGAATAATAAAAAATGGTAAGTACCTGAAATTCTGAGAAATAGTCTCTTTTTTTATCGTAAATATTTCAACAATTCATGAATTAACGAATTAATTTACAATTAAATCTACCACACTAATCAAGGGAGGAGAAAATGCAAAAATACGGTGCGTTACTATCGCGTTTATTAATCTCGATGATTTTTATCATGTCTGGATTGGGGAAAATCTTTGATCCCGCGTCATCCATGGGTTACATGAAAGCCGTCGGCATGCCGGTGGTGGGATTTTTTCTGGTCATGGCTATTATTCTTGAAGTTGCGGGAGGAATCTCGGTGTTGCTTGGCTTCAAGGCAAAATGGGGGGCGCTGGCGCTGATCATCTTTTTGATTCCTACTACTCTGATTTTTCACAATAATCTCAGCGATCAGATTCAGATGATCATGTTTATGAAGAATCTGGCCATTTTAGGTGGGCTCATCGCCCTTGCGATAAACGGACCAGGAGCCATGAGTTTAGACACCAGAGAAGCTGCTTCCGCTGCATCTTAATTATTTTTGGTTAGACAGCAAAGCGCTTAAACACGTAAGTTCCTTGACGCTTTGCTGTCTTTGTTCTTGTCAAAAAAACTTGAAGGAAAAGATTTGAACCAGCAACAATTCGAACAGGGATTGACCTTTACAGACTATTTATCCAGGATTGAAAAGAACAAGCAATTGCACCGACGGGTTTATGATGAAACACAAATCTCCGAGAAAGATGTCCACTTTTACAGAGGTCTCGGTCCCATGAACGTAATGGTAATCGCCGAAGACTGGTGTCCGGACGTGGTGCACAACCTGCCGATTGTTGCAAAAATAGTAGACCACACTCCGAATCTAACTTTGCGCATTTTCTTTCGGGATCAGAATCCCGCCTTGATGGACCAGTATCTGACTAATGGCAATCGCGCGATTCCGGTGGTGGTTTTTTTCGATCAGAAGTTTAATGAAGTGGCCCGGTGGGTGAGGCGGCCGACAAAAGCGCAGGTCTGGTTGGACAAAGAAGTATTAAAAGGCCGCAAATTCCAGGACATTCCAAAAAGCGAGTTGGTCGGGCTGGAGGATAAAATGTTGGAAAAATATCGGCAAGGATTTCGACAAGAAACCTTGAATGAATTGCGCCAAGCGCTTCTTTCTGTGTGTAAAAATAAGCGCCATTCTTGAGAGCTGCTTGTTGATATAAAATATTGCAGGCGAATTTCAAAAAGATCCTAAAGAGACTTGAATTGAACAAATAGATATATTATATTTATGAAACATAATTCCCGGTATTGCTAAAAGAAATAATTGGAGGGAAATCGTGGCTAAGCAATACGTTTCAAATAAAGATGAATCTATTCCATTATTTGAAAATAGATACCTTGATAAATTCACCTACGTGCATCCAAGCGTACCGGTGATTCTGTACATGCCTCTAATTACATTCCTTATGTATCGTGCGGTAGTTCACCTCATGTTGCCGCTATCAGCCTTATTTGCTTTATTCTTCCTGGGTATGGTGCTTTGGACATTGACCGAGTATTTTGGTCACCGCTACGTCTTTCATTATGAACCAAAGAGTGATTTCGGCCAATATATGCACCATCTCATACATGGCGTGCATCACGACTATCCCAACGATTCCAGACGGCTGGTCATGCCACCTGTGATTAGCATTTCGCTTGCTTTCTTCTTTTACGGACTTTTTTGGTTGCTGCTGGGCGAAACTTACGTCTTACCCTTTTATTCTGGATTCGTATTTGGATATCTCTGCTATGATATGATCCATTATGCCACCCATCATTTTCCGATGAAAAGCCGCCTGGGCTTGTGGGTAAAGCATCATCATATTCGACATCATTATCAAGACGAAGAACTCGGCTTCGGGGTAAGCTCGCCGTTGTGGGATCATGTCTTTGGAACTACTTTTCCTAAAAGCGTGTCAAGACGCTGAGCTTTCTTCAAAAGGTTTGCGTCTTTGTAAACGGAACAAACGCTCAAGGTAATTTGACTTGTAATGCAACACGTCCTCGTTTGCGCTGCCGGCCACTAAGGCGGCAATGTCGGTTGATGCAAGCCGCACAATCGAGACGAGTTGAGTTACACTGCCAAATCGCGCTTTCAGGCGACGGTCGTAACCTTTCGGACAGTTAAGGCAACAAAATCGAGCACAAACGCTAACCTCCTTAAACCAGGTCAGCGTTTCTTAGAAGAACTCGGCTTCGGGGTAAGCTCGCCGTTGTGGGATCATGTCTTTGGAACTA
>JBHIAW010000159.1:0-6750 GCA_046758765.1 bacterium | reverse complement strand
GGAGAAATTACTGGCGTCACAAATCTGGATAAAGAGATGCAAAGGATAGATAATATATGTGTCAATAATTGCGAACCGACCGTTTATGCTACTATAGAAAAGTTAATTATTGATGATAAGAAAATTCTAATCGTAAAAATACCAAAGGGACCCCAAAGACCTTACAGAACTAATAAAGGTATCCATTACATCAGGACAGCAAGTGGGAAAAGAATAGCAAGTCCAGGAGAACTTAGGCTCATACATCAGGCATCTGGAGCATTATATTATGATGAGCTCCCTATTCCCAACACATCCATTAAAGATATAAGACTTGAATATTTTGAGGATTTTTTGGAGAGATCACTTGGAAACAATATTGAGAATTTGGGAATGAAGATCGAAGACCTCTTGAGAAATATGAAGATATTGATCCCTTATGAAAGTGATTTAGTGACTACCACTGGTGGGTTACTTTTCTTTGGAAAGAAACCAGAATATCATTTACCATATTGTAAAGTGACTATTGTAAGATTTTTTGGTAATGATATTGGCGAGACCTTTGAGAAAAAGGATATAGAGGGAAGGCTTATTGACCAGATTGAGAGGGCAGAGATAATACTAAAGGATTATTTAAAGTCTAAGACTAAAATAGAGGGCTTCAAGAGAGAAGAGCCTCGGTTTGAAATTCCAATTGAATCCTTGCGAGAGGCGGTAATAAATGCTGTTGCTCATCGAAATTACCAACTGCCCTCACAGATCAGAATATTCGTTTTTGATAATAGAATAGAGATAAAAAGCCCGGGGAAACTTCCCAATACAGTAACGGTTGAGAATATTAAATTTGGCTTTCATCTTCATCGAAATCCCCTTATAGTTACCTTTCTGGCCAAAGAACATAGAATGACAGAGATCGGAACTGGTATTCCCCGAATGATCAGACTTCTAAGAGAGCATACTGGCAGAGAGCCTGATTTTGAAGAGAGGGATCAAGAATTTATAGTAAGGATCTGGAGACCAGATTTATGAGAGTAGACAAACAAGAAAAATACAAATTATTTAAACCAATATTTGAAGCTTAAATTGTTAAGGAGTAAAATAGAAGTGACAAAGAATAACAATAGTTTTAACAGCCAGTCGACTTTAAACATCGATTCACAAACTTTTGAGATTTTTCGCTTGACTGCTTTGCAAAAAGCCGGTATCGGGAATATTGCAAGTTTACCTTTTTCTTTGAAAATATTGTTGGAAAATTTGCTGAGAAACGAAGACGGTAGATTTGTCAAAAGAGAAGATATCGAGGCGGTAGCCAATTGGGAGCCAACCAAGAAACCAGAGCAAGAAATAGCCTTCTCCCCGGCTCGGGTACTTATGCAGGATTTTACTGGGGTACCGGCGGTGGTGGACTTGGCGGCCATGCGCGATGCCATTCAAACCCTGGGCGGAGACCCCAAGAAAATAAACCCATTGGTGCCAGCAGACCTGGTCATTGACCATTCCATTCAAGTGGATTTCTTTGGCCGCAATGAAGCAATTCGTTTCAACACCGATAAAGAATACCAACGCAACCGCGAACGATATGCGTTTTTGCGCTGGGGGCAAAATGCCTTTCAAAATTTTCGTGTGGTGCCGCCAGAAACCGGAATCTGCCATCAGGTGAATTTGGAATATTTAGGAAAAGTAGTATTCACCTCCAACGTTCATGAAAACGTTCAGGCGTATCCCGATACTTTAGTCGGTACCGATTCCCATACGACCATGATAAATGGTTTGGGGATTGTCGGCTGGGGCGTCGGTGGCATCGAGGCCGAGGCAGCCATGCTTGGTCAACCCATTTCAATGCTCATCCCCGAGGTCATTGGGTTTAAACTGTACGGCGAATTACCAGAAGGCGCTACCGCCACCGATTTGGTACTAATCGTAACCCAGATGCTGCGCCAGAAAGGAGTAGTCGGAAAGTTTGTAGAATACTATGGTCCTGGTTTGAGTAGCCTCAGCCTCCCCGATCGTGCTACTATTGCCAACATGTCCCCAGAGTATGGCGCTACTATCGGTTTCTTCCCAGTAGATTCGGAAACTTTAAATTATCTTCGATCCACAGGTCGAAATGAAGAGCAGGTGAGATTAGTAGAAGCTTACACCAAAGAACAGGGGCTCTTTCGCACAGACCAAACCCCGGATCCACTATTCTCCGACACATTAGAGCTAGATTTATCCACCGTAGAACCCAGTCTCGCTGGTCCTAAGCGACCACAAGACCGGGTGAAACTTTCAGAGGCCAAAATCTCATTTCACCAGTCCTTAGATAGTATGAAACAGCCTGACACCAAAAACTTAGTCAAGGTTCAGGAAAACAGTCATGAATATGAACTGACTAACGGCTCAGTGGTTATCGCGGCAATAACGAGTTGCACCAACACTTCGAATCCGTCGGTTATGATTGGCGCCGGGCTTTTGGCTAAAAAAGCGGTAGAGCGCGGGCTTACAACCAAACCGTGGGTCAAGACCAGTCTGGCGCCCGGTTCCAAAGTGGTAAGCGATTATCTGAAAGAAACGGGGCTGATGCCCTATCTGGAGGAACTCCGCTTTCATCTGGTTGGATACGGCTGTACCACATGCATTGGCAACAGCGGTGCCTTACCAGAGCATATTGCCAATGGCATCAAAGAAGGCAATTTAGTAGCGGTCTCGGTGTTAAGCGGGAATCGTAATTTTGAAGGACGTATCAATCCCTTGACCCGTGCTAATTACTTGGCCTCGCCACCTTTGGTTGTGGCTTATGCCCTTGTGGGTCGAATGGATGCGGATCTCTATAATGAACCGTTGGGTTACGATAAAAATAATGAACCCGTCTACCTGCGGGAAATCTGGCCCAGTTCACAAGAAATTCAGCAAGCCATCCGTACGTCAGTCAAAAGAGAAATGTTTGAAAAGCAGTACGCCGAAGTATTTACGGGTGATGAGCGCTGGCAAGCTCTCGAGATTCCCGTTGGAGATCTCTACGAGTGGGATGCCCAATCTACTTATGTTAAAAATCCACCTTTTTTTGATAAAATGCCGTTAGAGCCGCACCCACCAAAAGAGATTCAAGGAGCTCGTGTGTTAGGATTGTTAGGAGATTCGGTGACCACCGACCATATCTCTCCGGCCGGAGCCATTCCAGTAGACAGTCCAGCAGGCAAGTATTTGATAGAAAAGGGGATTGAGCCTAAGGATTTTAACTCTTTTGGCTCGCGGCGCGGCAACCACGAAGTCATGATGCGCGGCACCTTTGGCAATATTCGACTGCGAAATTTACTGGTACCGGAAAAAGAAGGCAACTGGACTGTACACTTGCCCGATAAAAGAGAGACATCCTTTTATGAAGCAGCCATGCAATACCAAAAAGAAGGGGTACCCTTAATTATCATAGCGGGCAAAGAATATGGCACAGGCTCATCCAGAGATTGGGCAGCTAAAGGTACTCGCCTGCTCGGTGTGGAAGCCGTGATAGCTGAAAGCTTCGAACGTATTCACCGCAGCAATTTGATTGGCATGGGGGTGCTGCCCCTGCAATTTAAACCCGGTGACAACCGTGAAACTCTGGCACTGTCGGGATTCGAGACCTATGATGTAACCGGCATTGCCGACCAATTGAAGCCCGGTAAAGAGCTCAAGGTCACCGTTCGAAGTGATGATGGCGCGCAAAAAAGCTTTACTGCTATCACTCGGGTGGATACTCCGGAAGAACTTAACTACTATAAACATGGGGGTATTTTGCAGTATGTTTTGAGGCAGTTGTTGTAAATTTATGGAAGAAGCAAAATTTTTGGTTTGCCTATTTTCAGATAAACAAGATTTTTTATTTTAACAGGAGTCATTAAATTGAACGAGAAAAAACACCGGGTTTTGTATGGTTTTGAAAACGAAACCTTGGATGCTAAAATAGAAAGTTTCCTGCGCCTATCACAAGCAGAGCGTTACTTTCAAATGGCTGAATTTTCTCAATTCCTCAGAAAACTCAAAAAACCAGAGGTAAATTTAGATGATCTTAAGTCATTTAGACGTGTACAGATCCTTAAACAGCCATAAAGTTCGTTATCTTGTGATAGGTGGTCTTGCAGTAAATATTTATGGCCTGCCTCGTTCAACAAAAGATATGGATATTTTTATTGAACACAAAATTGAAAATTGCAAAAAATTACTTAAAGCATTCAAGTCAATTAATCTCGGAACTGCATCCCTTACGGATTCTCAAAAAATACTTGATAATGAAGTAACGATATTTGATGATCTAATTCGTATTGATGTTCTTACCAAGGTAAAGGGGTTGGAATTTGTTTCTGCGTGGGAAAAAAGAAACGAAGTTAAAGTTGACGATATTATGATTCCTTTTGTTTCTTTTGAACACCTTATCCAATCAAAAAAGGCAGCCGGTCGCAAACAAGATTTGGAAGATGTTGAATATTTAATTAAAATCAAAGAGCGGAACTCTGTTGGTGGTCAATAAAAAAGTGAGGGAGGATATTGGAACGACTCTTCTTTTTAATTGGAGCCATTTCTGCTTTTCTCGGCGTAGCCGGCGGAGCCTTTGGAGCTCATGCCTTGAAAAACCGTCTTTCGTCCGAGATGTTAAACATTTTCGAAGTTGGCGTACGCTACCAGATGTACCATGCCCTGGCTTTGCTAGTCGTGGCCTGGGCATGCACGCGCTGGCCCGGTACTCTAACCACTATCAGTGGTTGGCTATTTATATTTGGTACGGTAATATTTTCTGGTAGTCTTTACCTCCTCAGCTTCAGTGGTATTCGCTGGTTAGGCGCCATAACACCTGTTGGGGGTATGGCTTTTCTCGGCGGTTGGCTCTGTTTGGCCTGGGCGGTTTTGCGAGGATAATTTGGTGTAATCATTGTAGGGGATAAACGAAAAGTTCCTTTTGGATTTTACCAAATAGTCTCCAGAGAATATTAGGTGTGATACCGATTTGTAATCGGCATGCGGCGGTCCTTGCCAAATGCTTTGTGGGTGATTTTGATGCCCGGAGGAGCCTGACGCCGCTTATATTCGTTGCGGTCCACTAATCGAGCCACTTCTTTCACTACCGCGCGAGGAAATCCGTGCTCGATAATTTCTTTGACGCTTTTGTCCTTTTCTACAAACTCTTCCAAAATTCCATCCAAAAGTTCATAAGGTGGTAAGGTGTCCTGGTCCTTTTGACCTGGTTTAAGCTCCGCGGTAGGAGCCTTTTTCAGAATGGACGTTGGGATGACCTCCCTTTTGCTTTGTGAATTCTTATGCTCACACAATTGATACACCCAGGTTTTGTTCACATCTTTGATAACGGCAAACCCGCCCGCCATGTCTCCATAAAGAGTGCAGTACCCCACGCTGGTTTCGCTTTTGTTCCCTGTGGTAAGCACCAGCCAGCCAAATTTGTTGGAAAGGGCCATGAGAATGTTTCCTCGAATTCGAGCTTGAATATTCTCCTCCGTCACGTCAGCAGGATAATCTCTAAATGCTTCCTTTAGGGTTTCTACGTAAGCTTGAAAGACTTTGTTAATCGGTATCGTTTCTGTGTGTATGTCCAGATTCTTGGCAAGACTCCTGGCGTCTCGCAAGCTCTCCTCGGAGGTGTAGGCGCTCGGCATAAGTACGCCAACGACATTTTCTGCACCTAAAGCATCTACCGCAATGGTCGCGGTCAAAGCTGAATCTATGCCGCCACTTAAACCGATTACCACTTTTTGAAAACCATTTTTCGAAACATAATCCTTTGTGCCTAAAACCAGCGCCCGATAAATTTCTTCTAAACGATTCAAGGGTTTAAAGTGCTTTTTGGGAATGGTAGGTAAATCCGTAGATGTAATCAAAGGTTCAAGGGTTACGAAATCCAAATCATAAACCGACTGGAATTCTCGTTTATCTATTGCAAAGGTTGGGTCTTGCTCTCGGAAACGACGCAAAGCAGTCAACTCGATATCGGCAACTATAAAATCCTCTTCAAATTGGCGGCCTTCGGCGATAATTTCTCCACGATGGTCTACCACAAAACTGTTGCCATCGAAGACCAGCTCGTCCTGCCCACCAATAAGATTGAGATATACTACAATGGAGCGGGTATAGCGCGCCCTGGAGATGCCCATAGCCAGCCGCTCTTTTCTTTTCTCTACATAATAAGGGGATGCCGAAATGGACAAAATAATTTCAGCTCCCCCACGAAATGCCTGACTTTCCGTGACCCCATCTGGAATCCAGATGTCTTCGCAAATGTTCAGACCAAACTTAATGTCGTTATATTCGAAAACCAGGGGTCGATTACCGGCCTCAAAGTAGCGCTTTTCATCAAACACGCTGTAGTTGGGTAGGCAGATTTTGTGGTATATGGCAGCAATTCGTCCTTGCTGTAACAGGGCGGCCGCATTATAAATCTTGTCGCTGTCATCCACAAATCCCACCACTGTAATAATTTTGTTATTTTCTTTCGCTAGGCGCTCAAGAAATAATTTATTGTCTGCAATAAATTTCCGTTTGAGCAGCAGGTCCTCCGGGGGGTATCCGGGAATGGCTAATTCAGGAAAAATCACCAGGTCGGCCCCGGCCTTTTCTGCTTCGTCGATGTAGTGGAGGACCCTTTGGTAGTTGCCCACCAAATCACCGACGGTGGAGTTGATTTGAGCTAAGGCTATTCGGACTTGCTGGTTCATATTAAATGGCCAATTTGATTTTACGGTTTACAGCGTTTTATCTCTTAATTATTTTGAAAATACAGTTTTCCAAAATTAAAATCAAGGT
>JBHIAW010000158.1:0-6834 GCA_046758765.1 bacterium | reverse complement strand
TTAAAGCATGCGGGAATGACAGGAAAAGACTGTTTTCGTTCAAACACTAGCTATGATAAATCATTATGTTTAGGTGAAAATTCAAAATAAGACATTCAGAATAATAGAAATAGTCAACTAAGGTATTTGTTCAATATATGGCATAAATTTTGTTTGTTGCAAAAGGTTAATCAAAACAAAGGCGAAATATTGGTTCAATTAGTTCGTCAATCCACCCCCACGGCAGAGGTAGACCAACAAGGTTTTAAGTTTGATTAATTGTTCATAGTAATTTTCAAAATACTATATGGAAGGTATTGAGATTTCAGAAGGTAGAGTTGGGGCCAGAAGAGACATAAAATTGTTGACAGTAAAAGGTTACGTTGATACCATGACTTGTTCTATTTTGCTGAACAAAATTACCAACATTCTGAATGGCGGGATTTTCCATATAATAATTGACATGGCCCAAGTAAATTATGTAAGTAGCGCAGGATGGGGGGTATTTGTCGGTGAAATTAAAGGAATTCGTGAAAAGGGAGGCGACCTAAAGATCGTGCAGATGACTCCTGAAGTTTATGACGTTTTTGCAATGCTGGAATTCCATCGAATCCTTTCTTACTACGATGGCATAGAAGAAGCGATCAATGATTTTGATCTTGGCATTGGTTTAGATATAACCAAGAGTGTTAAGAAGAGCTATAGCCCAGGAAAGGAGTCCACTGCCGTAGCTGTACCGAGTGTACTTACGCGGTCGGTTAAGAGCTCAACCGGCCAGCCTCAGTCTCGCTATGTGTTTAAAAAACCGGAAATTGATCAAAGAAAATTGCCTTTAACTGAAAAAATTAAATTGGTCGTAATAGAAGACCCCACGCGAGGTGTTTTCAAGATCAAAAAATCGCTAAATACCAAGCGCTTTGGATATACCAAAGCTAGTTTTTTTAGGATTTATAAATTGCTTAGAAAAATAAATCTTGATAGTCTGGCTAAACGTTATCGATTTTATAGGTCAAGATAAAAGAATTAGTGAACAATCTAATAAACAATATTATTCACCAATAGAGAGAGACAGGAATATGAGCTCTGCAAACAATCACGGATGGTTACGATTTGGGTTAGTTTTTGTTGTTTTGTGCCAATCTTTAGTGTTATTGCCCAACAAAAGCCTCAATGCGGAATTACAAAGACGTTTGCTCACTTTTAGGAAAGGTGACGCCATCAGATTAACGGTTTGGCAGCCTTGGGTCAATAGAGATTATAGAGATGGTAGAAGTCAATATTTAAACTTAGATGGCGATTACCTTATCGATAGTCGAGGCTATGTTTTTCTACCGATTATTGGAGAGATCAAGGTTATTGGTCACAACTCTAGGAGCCTGGCTGAAGTACTAACAGAAAAATTTGGCCAATATATCCAGGATCCAATTATCATTGTAGAGCCGCTGATTCGAGTAACTATGCTGGGCGAATTCAGACGCCCTGGTACGTACCTAATAGCCCCTGATGCTTCCCTATGGGAATTGGTAGATTTAGCAGGAGGGCCGAATGAAGATAGCAACCTAAAGAAGATGTGGGTTGAAAGAGGTGGCAGAAAAGTTAAGCGCAATCTTTTGAGTAGCTTCGAGAGGGCCTATTCCATAGAAGAAATTGGAATTATGTCGGGTGATCAGGTTACAGTTCCTCCGAAACGTCGTTTTCAATTCAGAGATGCATTTGATATTCTTCGTTTTACCATATCTATCATTAACCTTTATTTCTTAGTTGATAGATTATAAATTTAGAACTGATGAATTTTTCAAAACTTAGGAGATGGAGCAACTATGGAGCAGTATCTGATTGACGAAAATGAGAATTTCGAAGAGGAGAAGTTAGATCTAAGAAAATACTACCTGGCGCTTGTAAGGCGGTGGTGGGTGATCTTACTCATTACAGTAGGTTTGACAGGGGCCTGGGCGATATATTTGAAAAGTCAACCGCCTACTTATGAAGCTGAGGCCCTGATCCGATTTAGCAATGTTACGGGTGCGGATCCTAACTTAATGAGGAGCCGAATTACTGAACTTACAAGTCGGTCCTTTGCTGAAAAAGTAGTAGCACAGTTAGGCTTGTCTCTGCGATTAGAGCAACAAAATAGCCACATTATGAAAAGAAATGAAATATTTGAGCTGTTCTCTACAAACAATAGACCTGTGGCTGGTGCTTATGTTCTTACTTTATCAGACGACCAGACTTTCACTTTATCCTTTAGAACTTCTGATGAAGAAACGAATCGGATTATTAAAAAGGGTTTTATTAACGAAATTACGGAAGAATTCTGCACGATAAATGGTATCACTTTCAAATTGGTTTCAACTGGTTTGCAGTTACCCCTTGAAGTTCCTTTTAAAATCATCTCCTTTCGCAATGCAGTGAAATCCTTTATTTCTCGAACAGAAGTACTTCCAGACCGGTCAGGTACTTTAATGAGGGTCATATTAACCGATTCCGATCCTTACTTGGTCGCGGAAATGACCAATCGATTAGCAGAAATATTTATCGAAGAAAGTGCTTCACTGAAGAAAAGGTCAGTACAAAGCAGAAGGCAAATCTTAGAAGAGCAACTTCGCTTAGTTGAACAAAAGTTAGATAAATCAGACAAGGCGTTAAAAAGTTTTAAGGAAAAGTATTCAACTAACCTCGACGCTGATCAACAAAGCCAACTTAAACAATTGGTCACTGCCGAAGAGCGAAAGCAAAATATCGAAACTGTTGCCAGCACTCTTAGAGCTCTTCTTGATAAATTAAATGACGAATATAAGGCATCCAATGGAAATGACAATGAGCAAAGTGAAATAAACCGCAGATACATTATGCGAGAAATAGCTGGCCATCCAGTTTTTAATGATAATGCTACTATGTTAGTGTACCGCCAGCGGTTGAACGATTTAGAGGATTCTTGGAAGAATATAGTTGCCAGAACTTCTCAAGAAAATTATAAAGCCAAGCAAATCATACAAGAAATACAACAGCTCCATATTCAAATTGAAAATATTGCTATCCAAGAAATCCAAAACCTTGGGAAGGAGCTAGCACTTGTTAAGCAAGAGATTGCCCAAAGAGATTATCGTATGAAACAGTTGCCAACCTATCAGTATCAGTTGAGCGAATTAACTCGAGAACATAAGGTTCTTGAGAATCAATATATGAATCTCCTCGCTAAAACCCGAGACGCCGCGATCTCAGAAGCAGTAGAAACTGAAAACATAGAGATATTGGATCCAGCTATCATTCCTGAATATCCGACCAACAGAGATAAGAAAAAGAAAGCCGCATTTGGCGGTGTGTTCGCCTTGCTTCTTGGTGTAACCGTTGCGTTCGTTCTCGAGTTTTTAGACAAAAGCATAAAGACGGCCGATGAGGTAAAGCGATTTATGAAATTACAAGTTCTGGGTTCTATTCCTCAGATAGATTTTAGCGACGTATATGAATTTCAAGATTCGGAAAAGATAAAACAAATCGATCAGCAATTAGTCACTCACGACTATTCCCCCACACCCATCGGTGAATCTTATCGCGCTCTACGGACTAATTTGATGTTTTCAAAGGAAGCCGGACGAATTCAATCCTTCGTCATCACAAGCAATGAGCCAGGAGATGGGAAGTCTTTTACAGCGGCCAATCTCTCCATAACTTTTGCTCAGTTGAAAAGCAACACGTTACTCATAGATGGTGATCTACGGCGTGGTGTACTTCACAATACATTCGGAGTTCCGAAGGAGCCAGGTTTTAGCAATTATCTGATCAAGATGGTGCCACTTCAAAGCATTCTGAATGAAACCCATATTCCTAATTTAACTTTAATTAGTTGTGGTTCGTTAATCCCCAATCCATCAGAATTACTCGGATCTCACCAAATGCAGCGTTTCTTGGACGAGGTGAGAAGAAAATTCGAAATAATTATTCTCGATAGTCCACCATTAAATGCTGCTACTGATGCCGTTCTTGTTGGAACACAGGTTGACGCTACTGTTATAGTCATTCGGGCCGGGAAGACTCATCGAGAGGTAGCCAAGCAGAAACTCGATTTGTTCTCTAATGTTCCAGCGAACGTTTTAGGAGCTATTCTCAACGGTACTACGGCTGATATGGCACATCCCGGATACAGTTATTATCATTATTAATTCGATTTAGAATCTCAAATTGAAAGCACAATCATCATGGGACAGATTTTGGTCACAGGAGGGGCCGGTTTCATAGGCTCTCATCTCAGTGAAAGACTTTTGAATGAAGGGCATGAAGTAATTTGTATAGACAATTTCAACGATCATTATGATCCGCAAATTAAGCGGCGTAATATTGAGCCGCTACTTAATAATCGAAACTTTACGCTTCTCGAAGGCGACATTCTTGATATGCAATTTTTGCAGCAAATTTTTCAAACATCAGAAATTAATATTATCGTTCATCTTGCCGCCAGGGCTGGAGTCCGACCTTCTATTCACAAGCCATTGATATACCAGCAAGTGAATGTGCAGGGTACCACCCATGTTCTTGAAATGGCCAGACAATTTAAGATTGAGAAATTCATTTTTGGCTCTTCGTCCTCTGTTTACGGCCAGAATAGAAAAATCCCCTTTAGTGAAGATGATCCCGTGGACCACCCTATTTCACCTTATGCTGCGACAAAGAAGGCTTGTGAACTGATTTGCTATACCTATCACCATTTATATAAACTACCAATCACTTGTTTAAGATTTTTCACTGTTTACGGCCCACGCCAGCGACCTGATATGGCCATACATAAATTTACCAATAATATTTATCATGACAAGAATATTTCAATCTTTGGCGATGGAAATTCTATACGTGATTATACCTACATTACCGACATCATTGACGGCATTCTCAAATCCATCGAATTCTGTGCGGGCTATCATATATACAATTTAGGGGAATCCAAGACCATTGAATTACGACAATTGATAGATTTGATTGCAAGCTGTTTAGGCAAGGAGCCTCGAATTGAGTTTCTGCCAGTTCAGCCTGGCGATGTACCTATAACTTATGCAGATATATCTAAAGCGAAGAGAGAGTTAGGATATCATCCAAAGATTGAAATTGCACAAGGAATAGAAAAATTTGTGGCTTGGTATGAAAAAATTAATACGCTCGTAGATTTGAAATAGTAAGGCTCCATTTTAACATTAGCTTGCACCGATGGGTTTTGCATGGTAGAAGAAAAAGAAGCGCTCCTCAATAGTTTTGTAAAGATTATCGACGCTCTTAGCATATTAGTTGCTTTTGTCTTATCTTATTTTCTCAGCGTCCATTTACGAAATGTTATCGGTCTCGGTGAAATGGCTCACGCAATTGCACCAAACTTCCAGGGCCTTCTATTTTTTGCAAAAAAAAATGCCATTCTCATAGTCTCATTCATACCAATTTGGCTGCTACTACTTTCTTTACAAGGTGCGTACAAAGATATACGAACCAGGACTTTCGCAAAAGAATTTGTTATTATTCTCAAGTCTGGAGCTTTGGCGAGTATAACGCTTGGCAGTTTTATATTCTTATTCAAAATGACTTTAACGAGCCGCCTTTTTATCGGCGTCTATTCAATTCTAACCATCTGTTCAGTCACTATTGCAAAAATGCTTCTGAATAAGTTCTTTGATTACATCCATGAAAAAGGATATAACCAAATTAACCTGTTGATTGTTGGCACGGGTAAACGCGCTCGTGATTTTATTAAGGTAGTTCAGAGTCATTCCAATTGGGGTTTGCGAATTGTTGGATTAATTGACGATGAGCATGGCATGTTTGGCAAAGAAATTGACGGATTCCGAGTATTGGGTCGGATTCAAGACATTCCTTTTATTTTGCACAGGAAAGTCATAGATAGAGTCATTTTTGTCGTTCCAAGGTTGTGGCTTAATCGAATCGATGAAGCTATCTTAGCTTGTGAACGGGAAGGCATTAGCACTTCTATATCCATGGACCTGTATAATCTGAGAATTGCCAAAGTCCATCAAACAGATTTTAGTGGCTTTCCGCTTTTGGAATTTGAAACATTTTCTGGAAGTCAATGGCAGCTCTTTCTTAAGCGCACTTTGGACATTGTTCTATCGATTATCTTACTAATCTTATTCGCACCAGTTATTATCATAACAGCTATTGCCATCAAAGCCACATCCAAAGGTCCGGTACTATTTGCACAAATTAGGTCGGGGTTAAACGGCAGAAAATTCAAGCTTTACAAATTTCGGACCATGATAGTTGGTGCTGAAATGAAAAAGAGAGAATTGGTGAAAATGAACGAGATGGATGGACCGGTGTTCAAAATAAAGAAGGATCCAAGAATCACCAAAGTGGGTAGATTTCTGAGAAGGTTCAGCATTGATGAAATTCCACAACTAATCAATGTCTTGAAAGGGGATATGAGTATTGTAGGGCCGCGGCCTCCGCTACCCGTTGAAGTGGAACTATACAAGATGTGGCAGAGAAGGAGGCTGAGTTTGAAACCAGGGATCACATGTATTTGGCAAGTGAGTGGTCGAAACAAAATTCAGTTTGAAAAGTGGATGGAAATGGACCTGGAATATATCGACCGATGGTCCCTTTTCTTAGATTTAAAGATCTTATTTAAGACAGTGTTTGTAGTTTTGTTTGGCTATGGTGCTAGCTAGTGTTTGAACGAAAACTCGACCATCAATGTCATTCCGGCAATCTTTAAGCCGGAATCTCATCATTTCAGGCAGAAGATTCCCGCTTACACCATTGCGGGAATGACAAGAAAAGGTTGTTTTCGTTCAAACACTAGCTAAAATAAAATTAGTAGTAATTTGGCAACTATTCAGGCTGTCCTGTCATTTCGTA
>JBHIAW010000157.1:0-6861 GCA_046758765.1 bacterium | reverse complement strand
GGACTTGGCGCCCTTTACTGGCTGCTTGAATCCACAGCGCATACCTTTGTCTTTGATGATGGCGATTTTATCAAACAATTAATAGCACCAGGTACGCATGAACTCTGGATGCGGACGGTAGTCGTGGGTATTCTTTATTCAATTAGCGTTCGCTGTCAATTTGTTCTCAACAAACACAAACGTGTCAGGGAACAACTCATCAAGTTTACACAAGCCATTGAGCAAAGCCCCGCTTCTGTTGTTATTACCGATACTAAAGGAAATATTGAATACGTTAATCCGAAGTTTACGCAGTTAACGGGCTATGGATTTGAAGAAGTCCTTGGGAGAAACCCGCGTATTTTGAAATCAGGCGAAACCCCACGTGAAGAGTATGAGAGGCTATGGAAACTGATTACCTCTGGCAAAGAATGGCGGGGAGAATTTCATAACAAGAAAAAGAATGGAGAACTGTATTGGGAGTTCGCATCTATTTCACCTATCAAGAACAAGGAAGGCGAAATCACTCATTTCCTTGCAGTAAAAGAAGACATCACCAAGCGCAAACAGACCGATGAGGAGCTTCGGAAAAGCGAAAGAAGAGCAAGAATCGGCAACAGAATACTCAGTGCCTTGCTCACATGTACAGACGAGGCGATGTACTCCGATGTTCTGGACATTATCCTTGAAGTTTTCCAAAGCAAGATCGGGCTCTTCGGATACATCAGGAAGGACGATGGTGCACTGGTTTGTCCTTCTTTGACCTGTAACCTTTTGGAAAAGCGTGAAGTTGAAAGTAAGAGCATCGTATTTCCCCAAGAGACTTGGAGTGGCTTATGGGGACGGGTCCTGTTGGAGAAAAAGAGCCTTTATAAGAACGAACCTCATCCTGTACCAGAAGGACATCTTCCTTTACGTAGGTTGCTCGGTGTACCAATCGTATTTCAAGAGAAATTGATTGGTGCGATTCACGTTGCAAATAGGGACACCGATTACGGGGAAGAAGATCGTGAGCTTTTAGAGGATATTGCGTCAATGATCGCTCCTGTTCTAAATGCAAGGTTACAGAGAGACAGACAGGAAGTAAAGCGCAAACAGGTGGAGGAGGCGCTGAAAGAATCTGAGGAGAAATTCAGGAACCTTGCGGAACAGTCACCTAATATGATTTTTATTAACAAAAAGGGAAGAGTCGTATACGCTAACAAAAAATGTGAAGAGATGATGGGATACACAAAAAAAGAATTTTATTCTCCCAGCTTTAATTTCGTTGACTTGGTGGCGCCAGAGTATGTCGACCTGATAAGGGCAAATTTCGCCAAACATATGAAGGGTAAAGAGGTACCGCCCATCGAATATGCTCTTATCACTAAAGATGGCAGAAGAATTGACGCAATTGTCACCACAAAAATCATAAGATATGAGGGAGAGAGCGCCATTCTTGGAGTCATAACTGACATCACTGAGCACAAGCGGGCGGAGAAGACGCTGCGGCAGTCTGAAGAAAAATATCGTACCCTGTTTGAAGAATCCAAAGAAGCTGTTTTTATTAGTACACCCGAAGGAAGGTTTGTTGACATCAATCCCGCTGGTGTTGAGTTGTTTGGATATGCTTCCAAAGATGAAATATTACAGGTTGACATTGCTCAAGACTTATATGTGAATCCTCAAGACCGCGATGCACTGAATCAAATGCTTAAGCAAAAGGGGTTTGTCAAAGATTATGAATTGGTTTTAAAGAGAAAAGATGGACAGAGGTTATTTGTGCTTGAGACGGCTACGGCTGTCCGAGACGAGACTGGGAAAATAGTGGCGTATCGAGGCATCATCCACGATTTAACCGAACGGAAACAACTTGAAGAGCAGTTGCGGCAGGCCCAAAAGATGGAAACCATCGGTACCCTGGCCGGTGGCATAGCCCACGACTTCAACAACTTACTGACGGTCATACTTGGAAACACAGAGTTTGGTTTACAGAATACAAAACCGAGCGATCCCACCTACCAGGAATTAATCAGAATCGAAAGGGCTGCAACCCAGGCCCGCGACCTTACGCAACAACTGTTAAGTTTCAGCCGCCGTCAGGTGCTCAACCCAAAGCTGCTCAGTTTAAATAAAACCATTGAGGACCTCTTGAAAATGCTGAAGCGCATCATTGGTGAAGACATAGAACTGAAGACAGAATTGGCAGCAAAACTCTCCCCCGTGTGGGCGGACCCGGCGCAGGTGCAGCAAATCTTGATGAACTTGGCGGTTAATGCCCGAGATGCTATGCCTAAGGGAGGAAAATTGCTGATTGAAACACGGAATTTCGTGGCAGATGACAATTTTCCCATTGCAGAGAATCAAGTTGATGGCCTTCCGGAATACAAATATGACCGAAGAAATTTTGTTGAGATCACGATAGCTGATACCGGTGTGGGAATGGAGAAAGAGACCCAGGCTCGCATCTTTGAACCTTTCTTCACCACCAAAGAGTTTGGAAAAGGAACGGGCCTAGGATTATCGGTCGTGTACGGAATTGTTAAACAGCACGGCGGAGTTATTCAAGTTGACAGCGAGTTAGGGAAGGGCACGAGGTTCAGAATCTATTTTCCGGCTGTTCCGGAATCTGAAGTGCCATATCAGAAGAAGAAAACAGCAAAATCAATTCCTGGAGGCGAAGAGACGATTTTAGTGGTCGAGGATGAGGAAGCGGTGCGTAATGTTACCGTTCGGATTTTGGGCGGCTTGGGATACAAAGTTCTAACAGCAAATGACGGACTGGAAGCCTGCAAGGTCTTCGAACAAGAGGGTGAAAATGTAGATTTGGCTATACTGGACCTGGTCATGCCGAATATTAGCGGAACTGAAACCTGTAAGAAATTTAGATTAATGAAGCCTCAGTTACCTGTAATCTTTGTAACGGGCTATGACATTAATGCAAATATAGATGAATTTGAACAGACAGAACGAATGTCTACGGCTGTTCTTCGAAAGCCCTACACGAGAGATGTTCTGGGACTTAAGGTACGTGAATTATTGGATCACTCAGTTGTAGCTAAGGGGGTGTGAAGAATTAACTGGGAACCTTGCTGTTTACTAACTTCAATAACTACAATAACCGTATGATTCAAAAATGGTAATTACTTTTTTTCACACCCCCTAAAATGGCACAATCTTAATCGTCGATGATGAAGACTGGGTACGAGCCCCCATTGGTGAAATCGTGAAAAAATGAAGCGGAGAATTTTTGAAATAAAAAAATACTTGTTTTATCGTGGAATCTTATGTAAATTTACGTCAGATTACGATTTGTCGGAGAATTTTGGAGCCATGAGCTTGATCCAAGATACGAGACTATTCCTTTCGCCCTACTGCGCAAACAATTGCCCAATCCAGTGTTGTGAATAAATACTACGGATTCGACTCCCAGTAAAGACATTCCAAAAACAGCCTCACCAAAATCCTCCGATATGGTAATCTGAGGAACTGTACAAACATAACATGGTAGTCTGTATTAAAGTGGCAAGTTATTTGTGTACGTTTCCTTGAGTTGTTGGAATTAGGTTGATTGGTTTGAAATTGTTGTCTTTTAAAGAGATTGCCACTCATATTGGAGACAGTATGAAGGACGATGAAAAAACCAAATCACAACTCATACAAGAGTTGCAGCTCTTGCGCAAACAGGTATCTGAACTAAAAGAAGCCGAAATAAAGCGCAAGCGGGTGGAGGAGGCTCTGAAGACCAGTGAGGAAAAATTCAGGCTAATATTTGAAAATGCAAAGGATGCGATCTTATGGGCAGATCCTAAGACGGGTCTGACCATCAACTGCAATAAAGCAGCGGAAACCCTTTTAGAGAGAAAGAAGTGTGAGATCATAGGACAGCATCAAACAACGCTGCATCCACCCGAAGATTCGGAATATTACGCTGAAATGTTCCAAAAGCATATAGAACAGAAAGCCACAGTTGATGAGGTTGCAGAGATAATAACCAAGACAGGGAAAATAAAACCTGTCCACATAACCGCATCCGTGACTTTAGTCGGGGGAACACCGATAATCCAAGGAATATTCCGCGACATCACCGAGCGTAAGCGAGCGGAGGAGGCACTGAGGGTATCGGAGCGAAAACTTAGACTGATCGCCGAGAATACGACCGACGTTATCTTTGCCTACGACATGAAGCGCCGTTTCCTCTATGTTAACCCGGCTGTGGAAGAACTGACAGGCTACAGCGTAGATGAACTCAAGAAGAGAGGATTCATCAATTGGTTGCATCCTGAGGATGAGGCAAAGATGATGAAGTTGTGGGACAAACTTTTTGAGGGTAAAAGCTTCTCTGGGAAAGAGTTTCGTCTTATTACGAAGGACGGTCAGGTGAAATGGTGCCTGAGTTCATGGGGCCCTCTTCTTGATGAGAACGGCCAGCAGATTGGTGTTCAAGGTCGTGAGCGTGACATCACTGATCGCAAGCGGGCACAAGAGGCTCTGAAAGATTCAGAGAAAAAGCACCGCAACCTGGTGGACAATGCCCTGGTAGGCGTATTTAGTTCTAACCTCAAGGGTGAAGTGCTTTATGTAAACGATGCCATGTTACGGATGCTTGAATTTGATTCACCCGAAGAATTGATGTCCAGTGGTGCAATAACACGCTACAAAAATCCTAATGACAGGCAAGCTTTTCTCAAGGCCGTCAAGAAATCAGGGAAAGTCAATAATTATGAGCTTGAGCTCCTGACCAAGAGCGGGAAAACCAAAATTGTACTTGTAAGTGCAACTCTTGATGGGAATGTTCTATCCGGAATGATTATGGACATTACTGAGTCGAAGCTGGCAGGGGAGGCATTGCGCGAAAGCGAAGAAAGATATCGCTCATTGACTGACGATGTACTTGACAGTTCAGGTGTTGGCATCATTATCCTTGATGGTGACTTTAGGGTGGTCTGGATAAACCAAGCGTTGCAACGTTTCTTTGGTTTAAAGAGGGAGGAGGTCATCGGGAAGGACAAGCGCCAACTCATTAACCAAGGCATCAAGGACATCTTTGAGGATCCAGAAAGCTTTGTCCGAAAGGTGTTGGCGACCTATGAAAACAATACCTACGTCGAGAACTTCGAGTGCCACGTGCTGCCCGACAACCAGCGTGAAGAACGCTGGCTTGAGCACTGGAGTCAGCCCATTCGCTCCGGGCTCTATGCCGGCGGTCGAATCGAACATTACTACGATATCACCGAGCGCAAGCGTGCCGAAGAGCAGTTAAGAAAATCCCGACAACGGTTTCAGAACCTTTCCGCGCATTTGCAATCCGTGAGGGAGGAAGAAAGAACTAAGATTGCCCGTGAGATGCATGATGAGTTGGGACAAGCATTATCAATTTTGCAAATTGACTTAACCTGGCTGCAAAAGCGCTTACCAAAAGATAAGAAGTTGTGGTTCGAAAAAATGAAATCCATGTCAAAGCTTATTGATATGACTATTGAACGGGTTCAAGGAATCTCTAAAGCGTTGAGGCCAAGTGTATTAGATAATCTGGGTCTTGCGGCGGCTATAGAATGGCAGGTAAAGGAATTCCAGAAGCGCACCGGCATTCAATGTAAAGTTAGCTTAAACAGTGAAGATGTGCAACTGAGTCAAGATATTTCCACGACACTTTTTCGTATTTTACAGGAATCCCTAACGAACGTCGCTCGCCATTCCCAGGCATCGTTAGTCGAAGTAAGTTTGGCAGAAGAAGCTCATGAGCTAATATTCAAGATCAGAGATAATGGCAGGGGAATTACCCAAGAGCAGATTTCCGATCCAAATTCTATGGGGCTAATTGGCATACGAGAACGGGCAAATTTTATGAATGGAGAGCTCATGATTGAGGGGTCTCCAAACAAAGGAACCACGTTAACAATAAGCGTTCCACTAATGAAGAAACCTTTGAAAGGTTTGGAACCTTTCAAAGGTTAAAGGAGGAACCGTATGATTAGATTACTCATTGCCGATGATCATACTCTTTTTCGTGAGGGGTTGAAACAGATTCTTGCAGAATACCAAGATTTAATAGTGGCAGGTGAAGCAAATAACGGAATGGAGGTGATAAGTAAGGTAGGGCAAAATGATTATGACGTGGTTGTGTTAGACATTTCAATGCCCGGCAGAAATGGAATTGAGGTAATAAAACAGTTAAAGGATTTAAAACCTGACTTGCACGTATTAGTACTCACTATGTATTCTGAGGAGCAATATGCGGTTCGCGCTTTAAGAGCCGGGGCCTCTGGCTATTTAACAAAAAGTGGAGCCTCTCGTGAGCTAATAAGTGCCATTCAAAAAGTATCTTCGGGCGGAAAGTTCATTAGTCCGGCCGTTGCCGAGCAATTAGCTTTTGATTTAGAAAAGGACTCGGAGCAACCGCTTCACAAGAGGCTGTCCGATCGTGAATATCAGGTCATGTGTCTGATTGCCTCTGGTAAAACGGTCAAAGAAATTGCGCAGGAGTTGTCACTCAGTGTAAGCACGATCAGCACCCTTCGGTCACGTATTCTAACAAAAATGAACATGAAGACCAATGCAGAAATTACCTACTACGCCATAAAGAACGAACTGGTAGACTGAAATTGCATCTCCGTTTGATGCTCTTGACTCCCCGATTTACCCTACCCTGTATTATTCACCGCAGAGTCCGCAAACATCGCCGAGGTTCTGCAATATCAACCAATTAGCATTTGAAACGAAAACTATAGACTAAACCGTCATTGCGAGCGCCCCATCGCACTTTTGCACCATTCTTTCAGGAAGAACAGCTCTGTCCGGTTTGTCATTCTGCAAGAATCTTTTTTGAAAGCGGTAAATCCATGCTTCGATGAGCTTTTATTTTGCATTCGTAAAAAGATGCTTCCAGCATGACAACTGAGG
>JBHIAW010000156.1:0-6874 GCA_046758765.1 bacterium | reverse complement strand
ATCTCAGGACAACTTTATGCCTGGACCATCGGCAGCCAGATTTACGAAGGATTGGTTACCTATTCCAAAGACGAATCAAAGATCATCCCATTGCTGGCGGAGAGTTTTGCGGTGAGTGATTCTTTGCTGACTTTTCGTCTCAGAAAGGGTGTGAGATTCCATGATGACCCATGTTTCCCTGGGGGCAAAGGGCGAGAATTTACCGCAGCCGATGTGAAATTCTCATTTGAACGCGCCACCGATAAAGGGCAGCGACCAGATCGGCTTTTTGAAGCAATCCTGGGCTATGAAGATATGGTCACTGGCAAAACCGCTCACCTGGAAGGATTGCGAGTACCGGGTAAATATATCTTCGAAATCCAATTGACGAAACCTGCTCCTGATCTCTTGAATTACCTAACAGACTTGCACATGTTTATTGTACCGAAAGAGGCTGTTGATTATTATGGAGAGGATTTCAAACTTCATCCCGTGGGTACCGGACCGTTCAGGTTTTCTGAAATTGTGCCAAACGAAAAGTTGATTCTGGTTAAAAACGAGCACTACTGGGGAGTGGAGGACAACGTTAGAATCCCTTACCTGGATGCGGTTGAATACGTTCTATATTTGCCTGGTGAGAGTGAGAAAATGCTCCTGGACTTTCAAACGGGGAAGCTCGATGAGTGCACGGAGGATGTCGCCAAACATCTTTCGGGTCTCGTAGAATCGGCTGCTTCGGGTACGCCCGTATTTAAGGGTTGGTTAAAGGAAAATGGCGTGCAGTATGTTAAGGATAAACTGTTTCGGAAGCTGAGATACATTCAGGCGGATGGAAAGGACAGGAAGGTGCGACAGGCGATGAGTTTTGCCATCAATCGAGAGCGGCTGCTTGAAAGCAAGAGTCAACCATTTCAAAATTACGAAGTCGCCAGGGGGCCCATCCCACCAAATTGTCAGTACTTCGATGAACACCTGAATGGACAGTTTTATGATCCGGATAGGGCGAGGGCATTATTGAAGGAAACGGGCTATCCTGAAGGCCATGGGCTGCCCGAATATCTCTTTCTATCGCGTCCGGGAAAAGAGTTCGATTTGATCGTAGAAGATTTACGGGCAGTAGGATTCAGGATCAAAAAGTCAGACTTCTTTCCGGGGTGGCGTGAGTACTTAGACGCAAAAGAGCGTTCGCCACTGCTACTACGGATGACAAACACAAATACGGGTGTTGAGGCGCCGAGTGTTTTCGGCATGTTTCTCAATCAGCCTTATTGCCTGGAGGATACCGCTTTTGTTGTAGCATTTGACGCATGGCAAAAGAATGAAGACAGCATAAAAAACAAGGTTCTAATCAATCGGCTGGAAGAAATCATTGCCGATATTACTCCCGTGATATTCTTGTATCACATCGATGGGGAGTTCCGGTTATTGCAGCGATATGTTCGAGGACGCCAGCTCGGTAACGCATGGGGACACAAATTGCATTATGTCTGGCTCGATCATTAAAGAGGTACTTAGGGAATCCGCCAGTCTGGTCCGCAAGATATGGTTTCGACTGCAGATCAGGCACAAGCTCATTCTGGTATTCTTGCCCTTGCCACTGTTGGCCATGATTGTGATTGGCTCCTTGTGGTATTGGAACACCCTTGAAGCCGTGCGCAAAACCATCGAAGGACAAACATTGGTTCTGGCCCGCAACACCAGCCTTCTGCTGGATGACTATTTTCATGAGCGAGAAGTAGAAATCCATTCTGTGGCAAGATTGAAATGGATTGAAGATTTCTTGTTGGAAGTCAACAAAAGCCGTTCACCGCAAGTTTTTGAGAAGTATGGTGAGAAGTTTAAGAAACTCTTGATTAATTTAGACGGCGGATATTTTCAGATTACACTTTCTGACTTACACAAGCAACCAGTGGCTAAGGTACAGCTTACGTCATTTTTTCCTCAGGAGGCGTTGCCTGTCCATTTTGAGAGCCGAATATTTGATGATTTGGACCGAATGGGAATTACAAAATGTGGCTCGTTGGCCAGAGGTGAAATCTATGTCTCTGATGTAACAAGCATTCGCGGCTTCACGGCCCTGGTTTTTGGCACCCCTGTTTTCTCCTCTCTCTCTCAGCGGCGGGTCGGTGCCATGAATTTTGTCTTTCCTGTTTCGCAGGTTGCAGAAAATGTTATTGAGAAGTATAATCTCGGTTTTGCCAGTCAGACCATGATCGTGGATAAGAGCGGCCAGTTGGTCTATCATAGTCAGAGAAATAAAGTCAATCAAACCATTTCAGTCGCTCTGCCTGGATTAAGTCACGTTATTGATCGAATTCTTGCTTTTGAAGAATTTACAAGCGAGTATCAAGATGACCGGGGTGAGAAATGGGTGATTTCATACGCTTCTGTGAGTGCGGTGCCATGGAGCATCGGAGTGGCCAGTCCGGTGCAACCTTTTATTCGCTCCACCAGGCAGGCTGGAATAATGGGGATTGCGCTGACCCTGGCGGCTTGTTTGATCCTTTTGTATTTGATAAATCTCTTTAGCAAGAAGTTTGTACGAGATATTGCAGAGGTCACGGAAGGTGCCAGGGCGCTTGCCGCAGGTGACCTTGAGCGTCAACTTCCTGTACGTTCCGATGATGAAATTGGTGAACTGGCAGATGATTTCAACAAAATGGCAAAGGACCTGAAAAGGATGATGCACGAGGTGGACATCCACAAAAACCTGGCCGCCATCGGTCAATTCGCCGCCAGTATGTACCATGACCTGAAAAGCCCGCTGGAAGGACTGAAGTTTCTTTCCTCCGGGATGAAAAGAAAGACAAAGGAAAATGATCCCTTGAAGCCGTACGTTGATGAGATAACGATTGGGGTGCAAAACCTTGACCGATTGATTTACGAAACCCTGGATTTCGTCAAACCGAAGACGATGAATTGTCAGGAGGTTGATTTAAATGAGTTGCTGCAGTCCGTTGTCCAGGAATTGAAAACAGACGCAATCGATTTTCGTTGGAAATTGTCAAGTGCGGTACCACGGCTTCAGTTGGATGCCTCCCAGATGAAGCACGCAATCATGAATTTGGTGAACAATGCGGTCGAAGCCATGCCCGCTGGCGGCGAGGTGCACATCCAGACCACTTCAGACCCACAATATGTGAGATTTGAAATAGCGGACACTGGAGCAGGCATGAAACCGGAGGAATTAGAGAAGATTTTTCAACCATTTTATTCAACCAAGAAGCGTGGTCATGGATTGGGACTTTCTCTTGCACATCAAATCATAAAAAATCACAATGGGGAGATCAAGATCGAGAGTAAAGTTGGGCAAGGGACGAGAGTGATTGTGATACTGCCGGTTAGAGGGAATTCTACTTGGCAGAATAATTGATCGGCAGAATGATTCTTTGAGGAGGTCTTTATGGCTATTGAAACGAAACATCACATCAAGACCATAAGCGAGCAAGATTTCCATGAGATCGATTATCAGATTACTGGACTTGCTTTTGATGTTCATAACGAGATAGGAAGGCTGTGGCATGAGAAGATTTATCAAAACGCATTGGCTGATCGCTGTTGTAAGGCAGGGTTTACAAATGTCGAAACCGAAGTACTTATCATCGTTTCATATTTAGACTTTACCAAGGAATACTATGTTGATTTGCTAGTGCAGGATTCCATTATGTATGAGTTGAAGACCGTAAGGACCCTGAATCCGGACCACGATAGACAAGCACTGAATTATTTATTCTTGCTTGGGCTGCAGTATGGTAAGTTGATTAACTTTCGACCCGCATCACTTGAAAAACGGTTTGTCTCTACGACCTTGTTTCCGGAAGATCGACATGACATTGTTTTTAACGACGAGCAGTGGCTTGAATTGGATGAGGATAGTATCGGGTTAAAAGCGCTGATCGTAGAGTTAATGATGGATTGGGGAGCTTATCTGGAAACAAGCCTGTTTTATGAAGCTATTTATCATTTTCGAGGTGGTGAAGATCAGGTTGTCAAAGACATTGATGTCGTTCTCAATGAAACGAAGCTAGGAAACCAAAAAGTTCACCTGCTCAATCCAAACACTGCATTTAAATTAACCGCGATAACCAAAGGCATTGAGAGCTATCGGCAGCATTTGCGCAGATTTATTTGCCATACAAATTTGAACGCCATTCAATGGATAAATTGTAATCATCATGTCATTTCCTTCGAAACCATACTGAATCAAATGAGATAATTATTCTGCCGAAGAATCATTCTGCCATTCTTGTATGTTTTTGAGCCGTGAAATTAATCGAAATAAAGCCATGAAAGTCACAAAAATCCTCGTAGCCGACGATGACCGAACCCTGCGTAAAGGCATCCGGTTTGAACTGGAAGATGCAGATTACCAGGTCTCTGAGGCAGCGACGGTGCAACAAGCCTTTGATTTACTCCAGAAACATAGTTTCGATTTAGTGATCACGGACTTGAAAATTCCCGAAATTGCCGATGGCATGAAAATCGTAGTGGAGTCGAAAAAGATCGATTCGAATACCATGGTCATGGTCATTACAGGATACGGCTCCATTGAATTAGCGGTGCAGGCCATGAAAGCTGGTGCAGATGATTTCGTGACAAAAGACGCAAGCGTCACAGAGATCAAACTGAAAGTCGAAAAGTTGTTGCAGCAGCACAATCTGAATCTGGAGCATGCCCGGATCCGGGAGGAGAATCGAAGACTCAGAGCCGAACTTGAAAAAAAGTATCAATTTGAAAATCTGATTGGCAACAGCAAGATTTTTCAGGACACGCTTAAGCTCGTTGGCAAGGTAGCTGAGGACGGTCACTGCACGGTTTTGCTGCAAGGAGAGAGCGGAACGGGAAAAGAAGTCATCGCCCGGGCCATTCATTACAACAGTCCGAGACGAGAGAAACCGTATGTGATTGTCAATGTTGCCGCCGTGCCGGACACCCTTTTGGAAAGTGAACTATTCGGCCATGTGAAGGGCGCGTTTACGGATGCCCGCAAAGATCGGGACGGGAAATTTAAGTTAGCTGATGGCGGGACCCTGTTTCTGGATGAGATCGGCGACATGCCGGTGAACCTGCAAGCGAAACTCTTGCGAGTGCTGCAGGATAAAACATTTGAACCTTTGGGAAGCGATACAACGATGACTGCCGACGTGCGGATTATTGCCGCTACCAATCAAGACTTGCAGCAAAGGGTGCGAGAGAACACCTTTCGAGAGGACCTTTATTATCGGCTCAATGTTGTTCCAATCAAATTGCCACCGCTTCGAGCGCGCAAACAGGATATCCCGATTTTGGCAAGTCATTTTCTACAGGAGTTTTGTCAGGAGCGCAAAAAAGATCTTCGACTAAGTTCGGAGGTTCTGGATTGCTTTCTGCGCTATGATTGGCCGGGCAATATTCGGCAATTAGAGAATATAATTGAGCAAATTGTGGTGCTTTCTGCAGAGGAACAAATCGAGTATAAAGACCTCCCTGAAATATTTAACACATTTACTCCCGGAGAGAAGATAAGCAAAATCGAAAACCTGGCAGCAGCTCGTGCGACTATTATTAAAGATTTTGAAAAAGAGTTTATTACGAACGCTTTAAACAGGCATGCCTGGAATGTTTCTCAAACCGCCAGGGCCATCGGAGTTTCCAGAGAAGGTCTCCATCGAATGATGAAAAAATATGGACTGAAAAAAGAATAATTCCTGCCAACAATTAATAACATGAGTGTGACTCCATTATCACATGCGATAATTGATATTTTATTAAGGAGTTAGAAATAATAATCCCACCTAAAACAAAATTCTACTGTAACCGAGCAATCACACCTGCCTCCCCATACACATTTTACCCTCTCGAATTAAACCTGTGCAATTCCAATTAAAACAATTCATTAACTGAACCAAAAGAATGCTTCCTTTTGCCGGTTAATTACCGGCACCGTTGTTGCTTGTAACGAGTAATAAATCCGTGTGAGTTTTTGATCAGTGTGGTGAGCAAATTGACAGAAATGATTTCCACACGGATCAAAGAACCACACGGAAACTTTAATAAACAATCCGGGTGAGCTTTTGATCCGTGTGGCATGATTGAAATAGAACCGCTTTCGCTCCCTGACTCAAAATAATGTATCCTGTATGAAAAGAAAAACCATTCTTATTGTCGAAGATGACCGCAGTTTCCGTAAAGGTTTGGCATTTGAGCTTATTGAAATCGGCCACAAAGTTGTTGAAGCCAGCGACGGCAAAGAAGCGATTGAGCAAATACAAAAGAATTACTTCGACCTTGTGATTAGCGATCTTTTAATGCCTGAAGTGGATGGGCTTGAAGTGTATGATCATGTCAAAAGAGTTGCTCCTGAAACAAGGTTCATTCTCCTGACAGCGTTTCACGATAGCGAAAGAGCAAAAACAGCCCGAACGCTTTTGCAGGAGAATTATATAAGGAAATCTGGGGATCACGATTTCCTGTTTCAGAGAATAAATCAGATATTGGAATGACATGGGAGTAAATGAAGCTAAACAAATATTCTGCTCCCAATCTAAATCCGTATTGATTCTCATGCACTTGAAACGAAAAAAAATAACAGGAGGAACAAAATGGGAATACTCAAGGAAACCTGGGATAATATGCTAAGGATGTACGGTGTAGACCCTCAAAGCGGTGAAACATCTGGCGGAACAGGCCGTGGAACACCTGACGGAACCGTTCAACTGTCCGGGCGCTCCTTACGGGAAAACGAGTTCCGTAAGTTATTGGAGGCCTTTTTTCGCGAGCATGGTTACTTGCCGCGTGACTCCGATGAGTTTGAGCAATGGCTGGACAGCTAACTGGAGAGATGGAGGAGAGTCCATTTTTTACACCACTCGGCAAGTTTAGAATCAGGGGCAAAAAGAAAACTAGAGACTCAGAG
>JBHIAW010000155.1:0-6892 GCA_046758765.1 bacterium | reverse complement strand
CACTAGCTAAGCTTATTAGGTTATCAAATTTGAAATCCGAAACTCGAAACAAATTTGGATGACCAAAATAAAAAATCCAAAACAAAATGATTTGGGAGGGTGAACTTGAATTGGAGAACGAACGAAAAGATTTGGTTCAAGAAGCCATAGAACTCACGAATATATTTGGCTCTATTTTACGAACGAGCGAATAGTCTTGAACATTTGTTATTTGGATTTTGAATTTGTTTCGAATTTCAAGTTTCGATATTCGGATTTATTCTTCGACGAAGTTGCTGAATAGAAGGTGTAATCATTTAAAGTTACTTAATAATTAGGTGGTGAAAGCTAAACCGTCAATCTGAAGTAGTTCAGGCGACCGCGTTCCGGCCCCGATAGCTATCGGAGCTGGGATGAGGAAAGTCCGAACTCCACAGGGCAAGGCGCTCCGTAACGCGGAGGGGGGGCGACCCCACGGATAGTGCCACAGAAAATATACGGCCGATGGCTCTGTAAAATAGCAGGGCACAGGTAAAGGTGCAAAGGTGAGGTAAGAGCTCACCGTTTCGGCAGCGATGTCGGAAGCCCGGTAAACCCCGCTTGGAGCAAGACCAAATAGGTTCCGCCATTCTGCATAGCTTTTGCTAGCTGTGCAGAATATAGAGTGGCCCGCTTTACTTTTCCTTTTTAGGAAGGGCGGGACGGGTAGGTCGCTTGACCCCGACAGCAATGTCGGGGCTAGATAAATGGTCGCCTCCCTCGTCCCAATGTCTGTTGAGACGAGGAAGACAGAATTCGGCTTATCGAGCTGCTTTGGATTGACGTATCTAATACTTGTATCTTGTAGAAAGGAGCTCATTTCATGGAGCTAACCTGGCAATTGTTAAATGAACATGATGTTGATAAAATCAATAGATTTGCTGATGAATTAAAGTGTCCTCGCATCTTTGCTAAGATTCTGTTGAATCGTGGAATTGAAGATATTGAAGCAGCGAGAAAGTTCTTCAAACCGAACATGCAGCAGCTTCATAATCCTCTCCTAATGAAAGGAATGTCAGGTGCAGTTAAGAGAATTCGAACAGCACTCGTTAGTAGAGAAAAAATATTGATCTATGGCGATTACGATGTGGACGGAACGACCGGCACCTCTATGCTTTTGCTTTTTTTGAAAGAACTGGGCCACCCTGCTGAGTTTTATATTCCAGACCGCATCTCGGAAGGGTATGGACTGTCGGAGAAAGGGATTCAATCTGTTAAGGCTCAAGGTATTAGCCTTATGATCGCCGTGGATTGCGGGATTACCGCTTTGAAGGAAATAGAACTGGCTCGGAGCATTGGCATTGACGTGATTGTTTGTGATCATCACCAGCCAGGCCCACAATTGCCCCCTGCTTTGGCTATTTTAAACCCCAAAAGATCTGATTGCTCCTATCCGTTCAAAGAGCTGGCAGGCGTGGGCGTGGCGTTTAAATTAGTTCACGGCCTGCAAATGTATCTTGAATTAGATGAACAGATTTTGCTAAAATATTTGGATTTAGTAGCCATCGGCAGTGCTGCGGACATTGTTCCTTTAGTCGATGAAAATCGGATTCTTGTTAAATTTGGTTTAGAAAACTTAAACCAGACAGAAAAGGTGGGGATTCGTGCTTTGCTGGAAGTATCGGGTTTACGCAGTCAGCCAATCGGTACCGGTCAGGTCGTGTTTATTATCGCGCCTAGAATAAATGCGGTAGGTCGTCTTGGGGACGCAGGCCGGGCGGTGCGATTGTTAACCAGCACCAGTGATCAGCAGGCTAAGAATATAGCTGCAATTCTGGAGTCTGAAAATCGTAATCGAAGAAACATCGATGAAGAAACCTTTGGGCAGGCTGTGGAGATAATCCAGAACGATTTTGACCCTAAATCCGATATGGCTTTTGTTTTGGATAGTGAAGGGTGGCATCCTGGAGTGATTGGAATTGTTGCCTCACGAATCGTAGAAAGATACTATCGACCAACCATTATGATAGCCACCGAGGATGGAGTGGGAAAAGGCTCGGCCAGGAGTATTCCGGGATTTGACATCTATCAAGCTTTGAAGTCCTGTGAAGATTTAATGATTGGATTTGGGGGTCACAAATACGCTGCTGGCCTGACCATCGAAACACAAAATATTCCGATATTTAGGGAAAAGTTTCACAAGGTGGCTTCTGAGTTCTTAACCGACGAATTACTTACACCAAAGTTACGCATTGATGGAGAGTTGCGATTTAAGGAAATAAACGGTACGTTATTAAAGTTACTGAAAAAAATGGCGCCATTTGGACCGCAAAATATGCGCCCGGTATTTTATTCCAAAGATTTACAGGTGGTGGGTACCCCTTGTATCGTTGGAAACAATCATCTGAAATTCAAAGTTCGTCAAGACGGTGTCGTCATGGATGCCATAGGATTTAAATTAGGAGACCTGCTTTATCGCATATCATCTGGTGAACGGAATGTAGAGATGGCTTATGTAATAGATGAAAATGAATGGCAAGGCCGTAAGACTATTCAGTTGCGCGTAAAAGATTTGCGATAGGTATTCAGGCTGTCATTCTGGAAGAATCTTTTTTGAATCAGCGTCCGAATGAACCTTGTTTACTTAGTGCTAAAATTTACAAAGATTCCTACGGAATGACAGGGCAGCCTGAATAGTTACGATTTGCGATAGGTATGGTGGTTAGGAAAGATACTCATTAAGTATGAAAGTTTATCAAAGCGAGCTTGACATAAAGTCTGATGATTATAAGAAGCGTCGCAGCTACATGCTGACTCTTTTGAGTGATCTCAATATTAAGCTCAAGGAGGTAAGGGAACAAAATCCAGCCGCCGTTGAAAAGCTTAAGAAGAAAGGTAAGTTTCCAACTCGCGAGAAAATACTAAGAGTTATTGACCCTGACAGCGATGTTTTAGAAATTGGAACTTTGGCTGCCTATGACATGTATAGCGACATTCCAGGCGGCTATCCCTCGGCGGGTACGATCGTAGTCATTGCAACGGTGTGTGGTCGGAAAGTTGTAATCATGGCTAACGATCCTCTGGTGAAATCTGGTGCTTGGGTTGAGACTACCTGCAAAAAGAATTTGCGTGCCCAAGAAATTGCTATGGAGAACCACCTCCCCATCATTTACATGGTAGATTCGGCTGGCGTAAATCTCGAAAGACAAGCAGAAATTTTTCCTGACAAACTTCATTTTGGCCGTATATTTAGAAATAATGCAAAGATGGCGGCCATGGGGATACCCCAAATATCCTGCGTTTTTGGATTTTGTGTTGCTGGAGGAGCTTACCTTCCGGGAATGAGCAGTGATCTCGCCATGATTACCCAGAATTCCAGTATGTTTTTAGCAGGTCCGTTCTTGGTGAAATCTGCAGTGGGTCAGTTGGTTGACATGGAAATACTGGGCGGTGCCAGCATGCACAATGCCATCAGCGGGGTCGCTGATTATCAGTTTGATAACGAAGAAGACGCATTCCAGTGGATTCGTGATCAAGTGGCGGCTTTGGGAAAACGTCCACAAGCGGGTTTTGAACGAGGGGAATCTGAGTCACCCAAATACGATCCTGAAGAGATTTTGGGCATCTTGCCCAGTGAAGCTACTAGTACTTATGAAATGCGTGAGATTATTGCGCGTATAGTAGACGGCAGCCGTTTTGAAGAATTCAAACCTCATTTTGGCCCGACTCTCATTACATGTTTTGCAAGAGTTGGTGGCTTTGCGGTGGGTATTGTGGCGAATCAGGGTAAACCTGTTTATCGGCAAATGCCTCCGGATTTCAATGGCAATCCCCAGCCACCCCAGTGGCAAATGGGCAATGTAATTTATAGCGATTCCGCCAACAAAGCTTCGCATTTTATTATGCTTTGTAATGAACGATTGATTCCTTTGATTTTTTTTCATGATGTGACGGGCTTCATGGTAGGTAAAGAGGCGGAAAACTACGGCATCATTAAAGACGGTGCCGAAATGGTAAATGTTCAGGCCAATTCTGTGGTACCTAAATTTTCGATCATTGTCAGAAATAGTTTTGGTGCTGGGAATTATGCCATGTGCGGAAAATCCTATGACCCTAGATTGATTTTTTCGTGGCCTACAGCCCGATTAGCCGTAATGGACGGAGGTATTGCAGCCGATACGGTTCTATCAACAAAAAGAAATTTAGACGGCGAAGCTAAGAAGAAGTTTCGGGAAGAGTTGGTTAAAAAATATGAGTACGAAACATCGCCGTACTATTCAGCCGCTAGGTTGATAGTAGATGGGGTCATTGACCCAAGAGAGACCAGGAAGACTTTGATTTGGGGATTGGAGATGGCCTTGAACAATCCTGATATTCCTGAGTATAAGACGGGAGTTTTAAGGCTTTGACAACTATTATCTTTTTTGTTTAAATTTTAGCATTGTATTAATTGATTTTGGAGATATAATATGAGAAAGTTAACTATAGAATTATCAAAGGCGGATTTTGAGCGTTTAGAGAAAGCAGCCAAACATGCAGGCAAGTCCATACAAAATTTAATTTGCGAGTGGATTGTAAAATTACCAGAGGTGGAGGACTCATTTGACGTGACTAAGGATCCTATATTCCAGATGGAAGGGTATGAGTCGGATGCACCTGAGGATTTATCCAGAAACCTTGATAAATATCTTTACGGAGAAAAATATCCAAGATGAAGCAGATTTTCGCAGATGCTAACGGTTGGATTGCCCTAAACAACAAGAGAGATCAGTTACACAATACAGCAGTGAAAATAAACAAAGATCGGCTTCAAATTGGGCATAGGTATGTGACTTCCAACTTTGTATTAGATGAAACTTATACCGGATTGTTAGCGAAAGTCGGACATTTTGCGGCAGTGGATTTTGGCGAAAGAATCCGTAGTGCACGGACGGTTCAAATTATACATATCACCGAAGATATTGAAGAAGAAGCATGGAAGCTATTCAAGCAATATTCCGACAAAGGGTTCTCTTTCACGGATTGCACTTCGTTTGTTGTGATGCGTAATTTAAACCTGTCGGAAGCGTTTACTAATGATCAACAAGTGGGATTTAATATTTTATTGAAATAATGCGCGAACCCATACTAATAGGCAACGGACAAGGTTTCTGGGGCGACAGCATCGATGCCCCTATAAAACTCATTGATGGCGGCCCCATTCACTATGTAACGCTGGATTACTTGGCTGAAGTTACTATGTCCATCATGCAGCGGCAGAAGCAGCGAAATCCCCAAAAAGGATACGCTACTGACTTTGTGGATTTGATGCATAAAATTTTACCCACAATAGTTGAAAAAAATATCAAGGTCATTGCCAGCGCAGGCGGGGTTAATCCCAAGGCTTGCCGAGAAGCGGTCTTCGGCGTGGCACGAAAATTAGGACTTCATGGTCTAAGAATTGGCATTGTTGAAGGTGATGACATATTTGAACGATTGCCTGAGTTGATAAATTCAGGGGTTGAATTTAATCACAAACAGACAGGTCAGCCTATTACCGCATTAGAAGATCAAACTCTTTCTGCCAACGTTTATATCAGTTCCTTTCCTGTTGTAGAGGCGTTAGAGCAAGGCGCACAGGTTATTATTACGGGGCGCTCTACTGATCCCGGACTTGTTTTAGTCCCAATGATCTATGAGTTTGGCTGGAAGGCAGACGAATGGGATAAATTGGCAGCAGGTACCGTGGCTGGCCATATTCTTGAATGTGGTGCTCAAGCGACGGGCGGGAATTTTACCCGTTGGTGGGAAGTTCCTGATTATGCCAATATTGGGTACCCCATCGTCGAAGCCTATAGCGATGGAACATTTTGTATAACCAAACATCCGGGCACCGGCGGAATGGTTACGGTAGACACCATCAGCGAGCAAATTCTATATGAAATGGGAGATCCTAAGAACTATATTTCTCCTGATGTGCGGGTAGATTTTACCACCATTCAATTGGAACAAGTAGATAAAGATAAGGTCAAATTATTTGGCATTAAAGGGTATCCCAATACCGACAGTTATAAAGTTTCTATTAGTTACCATAAAGGTTATAAGGCCTCTGGGACTTTAACCATCAGTGGGCCCGATGCCTATGGAAAAGCCCAGAAGTGTTCCGAGATAATTTGGCAGCGTTTAAGAGACGCTGGCTGCTCTTTTGAAGAGACTAATACTGAATATTTGGGTTTGAATTCTTGCCACGGGGACATCAATCCTCTACCAGACCAAATCAACGAAGTAGTGTTGCGGCTCAGCGTCCGCGATACCCATAAAGGCAAAGTTACGCGATTTGGAAAAGAATTAGCGCCCTTGATTACTAATGGTCCCCCAGGGGTTACCGGATTTGCTGGGGGTCGTCCAAAACCGCAGGAAATAGTTGCTTTCTGGCCGGCACTTATTGACAAGAAATTTGTGGAGACCAAAGTTTCCGTGGAAGAGGTTTGACTTTGAAGCGGATTCAACTCAGACAGATTGCTCATGCCCGTTCAGGAGACAAAGGAGACAGTTCTAACGTGGGTTTATTAGCCAACAATGAAGAAGCTTACCAAATTATCAAAAAGGAAGTTACAGCGGAACGGGTTAAAGCTCATTTCAAAGGTATAGTAAAAGGCAGCGTGGAGCGTTATGAATTGCCAAATTTGTTGGGCTTGAATTTTGTTCTGCGGGATTCTTTGGGCGGTGGAGGTAATGAAAGTCTTAGAAATGATGCGCAAGGAAAAACTCACGCGCAGGCGCTTTTGCTCATGGAAATTGAGGTGCCAGATGATCTTAAAGTCTAAAGTCACTCCACGCTTTACTCTCTACGCTCTACGAAGTTTTGGATTGATGATTTTTATTGTTGTAAGAAAACAATAGGAGTACTAAAATGGTTGGAATAGTCGGATACGGCGCGTATGTTCCGTGCTAT
>JBHIAW010000154.1:0-6920 GCA_046758765.1 bacterium | reverse complement strand
GAAATTTGAATTTGTTTCGAATTTCGATATTCGATATTCGGATTTATTCTTCGACATTGTATTTTTGATCAAGGATTGTTATCGGGATAATCCTTAATATTTTATTACTAACAGAATGGAATAAAGACTATGGATTTAGGTTTATCCGATAAAGTTGCACTGGTTGCAGCATCCAGTCAGGGATTGGGCAAAGCAGTGGCAATGGGGCTGGCGAAAGAGGGTGCCAAAATTGTTATTTGCGCTCGAAACAAAGAAAAGTTAGAAGCCACTCGGGATGAAATCCAAACGAAAACCGGTGCCAAAGTCCGGTCGATTCAGACAGACCTTACCAAAAAGAATGACATCAAAGACTTAGTTGCTGCGACTGTAGATACGTTCAGCACGATTCACATTTTGGTGACTAACGCTGGAGGACCCCCACCCGGATTTTTTGGGGACTTGTCTGATGAGGATTGGATTAAGGCGTTTGAGCTCACCCTCATGTCTTCTGTGCGCTTAACTCGTGAAGCTCTGCCCTTTATGAAGAAGCAAAAATGGGGCCGGATTATTAACATTACCTCGGTTTCTGTTAAACAACCTATTGACAATTTACTTTTATCTAACAGCCTTCGTTTAGGGGTTTTGGGTTGGGCAAAAACGGTTGCAAGTCAAGTTGCCAAAGAAGGAATTTTGATTAACAATGTCTGTCCTGGATGGACCCAAACGGAGCGAGTGGTTGAACTGATTCAAGCACGCGCTAAAACCGAAGGCTGCACTCCCGAAGTGATTGAGAAGCAAATTATCGGTGGCCTTCCCATGGGCCGCATGGCTGCTCCGGAAGAGTTTGCAAATTTAGTAGTTTTTTTGGCGTCTGAACGAGCCAGCTACATTACCGGTACTTCAATTCAGGTGGATGGAGGGGCGGTTAAAGGTATTTATTGATCGAGCCACTCTTAATGTAAAAGATTAGCCTCCATTGATGAAAAATTTAGTACACCTTCAAGTTAAGCATATTTGGTATATTTTTTAAAGCTTATCCCGAAAAAGTGTTCGATGCTATAATAAAGCCAGGAATAAGTATATGATAAGACGGATCAAAATCAAGGGATATAAATCTTTCAAGGATTTGAGTCTTAAATTGAAACCACTCACCGTCATTTTTGGGCCTAATGCCTCTGGCAAAAGTAATTTCCTTGATGCTCTATACATTCTTTCTCGAGCCGTCAATTCTAAAAACCTCAAGGAAGTATTTGAGGGCCATCGTGGTCTGCCTTTGGAGAGTTTTTACTATGGTGAAAAAGGGTATGAGGGTCTTCTTAAGAAGCCCAATCTTGAATTTGCGTTGGAAGTTGATGTTGAAATTTCCCCTTTAATCAAGAGGAAGGTTGAGGAGATTGTGCAAGCCAAGAGAAAAGGAATTGATTCACGTGGTTTGACAAAGCACATTATTACTGAGCGATTATTGAGGTATCATCTTACAATACAGGCATTACCTGATACTGGTTACTTGAGAGTCATGGATGAGCGACTCTGGGCAATAAAGAGAAACGGGGAAGAAAGAAAGCGAAGACCATTTTTGGAACGAGAAGGGAATCGGATACAACTTAGAATGGAAGGTCAAGCCCATCCAATATTTCATGAAATAGGCTTGGACCATACGATTGTTTCCACCGCCCTTTATGAGCCACATTACCCTCATATTATAGCGTTTCGTATGGAGTTAGCAAATTGGTACACCTATTACCTCGAACCTAAAGTGTTGATGCGAGAAGAAGTTCCACTGGCCGAGATTGAGAGCCTGGGATCTAGAGGAGAAAATCTTGCGGCTTTCTTGAATACACTTTTACACAAATATGAAAAAGATTTTGAAAGCCTGAATTTTTCCCTAAAGCAAATTTTACCAAATAAACCAAACATCGATATTGAGCATCTCAAGGAAGGCCGTGTCGGATTACGATTATCTGAGAATGGACTCTGGTTTTCTGCACGTCTGATTTCAGAAGGGACCTTACGACTCCTAGGTCTTCTAGCTGCGATCCATCCCAAAAATCCTGCCACATTGGTTGCTTTTGAAGAACCGGAGAACGGAGTTCACCCAGTTCGTCTGAAGATTATAAGTGATGTGTTGAAAAATACCGTTCAACTATATGGCAAACAGATCATTGTAACTACCCACTCACCAATTTTACCTGAGTATTTTGAGAACGAAAATCTTTTTATTTGTGGGAAACAAAACCATGAATCCATTATTAAACCTTTTGCTAGTTATGGCCCTCTCTTCCGAAGAAGAGATATAGAACATGCCCTTGAAGATCGAATTCTAAGAGGCGATTTTGGTGGATAGATGAGAATTCTGTATTTTCTTGAAGATCGTGCGCAAGAAGGCTTCATCATAGCCCTTGTTAATAGGATTGCAAAAGAGGAATCAATTGCCATTAATAGTCTAAATCACGATATTCGGTCAGCCCGAGGAGGTTCAAGAGTTATCAAGCAATTTAAAAAGTTTTTGAGGGATATGATGGAGCTGGAAGCAATGTATGTGGATTTACTTGTTGTGGCAGTTGACGGGAATTGCCAAGGATATCAAGAAAAAGTTAGAAAATTAGAAGATAATATTAGATTGGATCATCCTTTAAAAAATAGAGTTGTCTATGCTGTGCCTGATCCACATATTGAACGTTGGTACATAATGGATCAACGAGCATTTAAACAACGAATAGGGTTAGACAAGGCACCTGATTTACCTGAGTATAAATGTAAAAAGGACTATTACAAACAGGCTCTTAGTCAGGCATTGAAGGACGCAAACATAGGCTCATTACTAGGGGGTGTAGAGTATGCGGAAAGAATTGTTGAAAATATTGACAATTTAGATTCATTGGGTCGTCAAAATAGTGGCTTTCAAAATTTTGTAGAACAATTAAGAAGATCTTTTAGAGAACGGATGAGAAAAGCCTAACGCGGCGAAGCCGCAAGTAGAATCAATCCCGAGTAAGTCTCGGAATTCGATCCAATAAAGGAGAAACGGATTGTTCCATTGTTCGATTGTTGAGCCTGAGGAACGGCCGCGGCCAGTATGTATTCATATTTCCAAGAATCCAGTAATTAACAATTTAACAATAGAACAATCCCCATTTATTATTCCGTGATATATATGAGTCCTTTGCACAAAAAACAAAGATTTGATTGATCATACTATCGATAAACCATGAATTTTAATTTAACCAAATCATAAGGCTCAGATATGAAAAAAGCATTAAGTCTGCTCATACTAATTCTTGTTTTTCCATTAAATTTAGCAGCCCAGCGTATCTTTGAACCAAGGCTCTTAATTGATTTGCCTACCGCCGGGATGTTAGAACGAGGGAGCTTTGATATCCATTTGCGGATGTTTGGCAACGGCGGTCTGCTGGGTGGTGTGGCCGTAGGCATAACACCCAGTTTTATGATTGGACTCTCCTATGGTGGCGAAAACATTATTGGCGAAGGGGATGTGAATTGGAATCCGTTTCCCGGAATTCAGGCACGCCTTCGAATCATGAACGAAAGTTTTGCTACGCCGGCCATCACCTTAGGATTTAACTCCCAAGGATATGGCCCTTATGACAATGGTTTGAATAGATATGAAATCAAATCTCGCGGCTTGTTTGCCGCTGCAAGTAAGAATTACGCTTTCCTTTTCAACCTTGGATTGCATGGCGGGATAAATTACAGTTTGGAAAATGATGACGGTGACAAAGACATCAACTTCTTTTTCGGCATAGACCTTAGCTTTAACGAGGAATTCCGCTTCCTTTTTGAATATGATGTCGCACGAAACGATAACGACAATGGCGGTTTTGGGTCCGGTGATGGTTATCTAAACGCCGGGGTTCAATGGGCTTTTTCTAATCAACTGTTTTTTGAGTTACATCTAAAAAATATTTTGAGTAACGGACCGGCAAATACGAATCGAGAGTTTAAAATTGGTTACTACGAATTTTTCTGATAAGCATTAAAATAGGCAGTTCTTATGACAAAAGGATGGAGGCGGTTTTTCGGATTCTTTTCATTTATAGTTATAATTCTAATCACACTCACCTTTCTCAGCTATCGACTTCTTACTAATTCTTTGTCAAAAACTTCTGGTTTAATAACTCTGGATGCTCTTGAGAGTCCTGTCAAAGTATACCGAGATGAATTTGGCGTTCCTCATATATTTGCAAAAAATGAACGAGACCTGCTCATAGCTTCGGGCTATATTACAGCTCAGGACCGTCTTTGGCAAATGGATTGGAACCGTAGAGTTGCCAGCGGAAGGCTGTCAGAAATATTTGGAGAAGCCACCATTGAAAGCGACAAGTTATTGCGGGTCTGGGGATTCGCTAGAACGGCCAAAGAGACCGTTAAAATTCTTTCTCCCGAATCCCGCATGGCTTTGGAAGCATACGCGGTAGGCGTCAACGCATATATTGAAAGTCACCAGGACCGACTTCCGTTAGAATTTACTATTTTAAGATATAAACCGGAAGAGTGGAAAATTGAGGATAGCATCGCTTACATCCGTTTTCTGGCATGGAAGTTATCTTTTAGCTGGTATGTGGATATTGTACTGGGCCAATTGGTGGAAAAATTAGGTGAGAAAAAAGCCCATGAGATATTCCCCGATTTTCCAAAGCAAGGCCCCTTTATTATTTCCTCTTATTTAAAACCCTTTTGGGCCGACTGTCAACAATTTTTGTTATCTGGATTACAGCTCCGGAATTTACTGGGAATGCACGGCGCAATATTGGGAAGCAACTCTTGGGTTGTCTCTGGTGAAAAGTCAGCTTGCGGTAAACCCCTGTTAGCAAATGATCCGCATTTAGAATTGACCACGCCTTCCGTCTGGTACGAAATGCACCTTTCTGGAGGAGACATTAACGTGGCAGGAGTAGCGCTCCCGGGTATGCCTGGCATTGTTATTGGCCACAATCAAAAAATCGCTTGGGGGCTGACAAATGGTATGGTTGATGATGCTGACTTCTATATTGAGAAATTAAATCCAGAAGATTCGCTTCAATATTGGTACCGCGGAAAGTGGGAAAATTTGGAAATAATTGAAGAGCAAATAGTAGTCAAGGGCGCCGATCCGATTTTGTTACAAATAGCTGCTACGCGAAATGGACCTGTTATTACCAAGATACATCCCTCGTTACAAGAGAGCCTGATGGCCGTTTCTATGCGCTGGACGGGGCACCAACCGAGCGACGAGGCAAAGGCTTTCATTCAACTCCAAAAGGCGAAGAATTGGGAGGAATTTACCGATGCACTGCGAAATTACAAAGTACCCGCCCAAAATTTCATATTTGCATCCACAGACGGGGATATAGGTTATTATTTGGGAGGAGCCATTCCCATTCGTAAAAACGCGACTGGTATTTTACCGCACAAAGGCTGGTCAGAGGATGGGCAATGGATTGGTGAGGTGCCATTTGAAAAGCTCCCCCATAGTTTGAATCCCCTTGAAAACTATATTGTCACAGCGAACAACAAAATCATAGATGAAAAATATCCATATTATATCACCAATTTATGGGAACCTCCCAGTCGCGCCGCCAGGATTCATCAACTCCTTTCAGAAAAGGATAAGTTTTCCATTGAAGAATTTAAGTCTATGCAGAGAGATGTAGTCTCCGTACACGCCCAAAAGATAATGCCTATACTTTTAAGCAGTGTGGAAACCAAACTAAGCTCCTCTTCCAACGATAGCTTACAAACACTTTTTTCCTTAATAAAGGATTGGGATGGTCGAGAAACCACCGACAGCATCGCCACATCTATTTTTCAGGCCTTTTTTCTGAGGCTGACTGAAAATACGTTCAAGGATGAAATGGGCGACTTGTTATATAGAAATTACATTCGCTTTGGCAGCGTGCCTTATCGGGTTACGACGGCTTTATTGGAAAAGGGCAATTCAGAATGGTTTGACAACATTAACACACCGAAAGTTGAAACCCGAGAGGACATCATTGCGAAGAGTCTGCTGGATGCTGGCGAAATGTTAAGAGACTTAGCTGGTGATAATATCAGCCGTTGGGCCTGGGGTGAAATCCATAAATTGACGATGGCCCACCCCCTTGGAGTTAAGAAACCCTTAGACATAATCTTTAATATAGGACCCCATCCCCGTGGTGGTTCTAAGATGACAATAAACAACGGCGAATTCAAATTTGATGAACCTTTTGATTCTATTCTTGGGGCCTCGACGCGACAGTTAGTTGACTTATGTGATATCAGCAGCTCATTGTCGGTCATAACCACTGGGCAATCTGGCCAGAGGATGAGTAACCATTACAAAGACCAAACCGCCCTCTGGTTGAGCGGTAACTACCATTCGATGATCATGGATAGCACAAGAATCGCTGAGACGGCTGAAGAACTCTTGGTTCTTATTCCAAAATAAGTGCAAGATAGTTTTTAATAAAATAAAAAATGACTATACCCACTACTCCGCTAAGCTCTCTAGGTTGTGAAATACGAAATCCGAAACTCGAGACAAATTTAAATGACCAAAATACAAGATCCAAAACAATGTGATTTAGAGGATGGTACGCTTGCCTCCGCAAACAAGGTTAGAGCCTTCGTTAAAAATTTGTGTAACCCGATAGCAAATATTGAAAATAGGAAAGTTTTGAACATTTGATGTTTCGATCTTGAATTTGTTTCGAATTTCGATATTCGATATTCGCATTTATTCTTCGAGGAAGTTGCTGAATAGCAGGTGTAATCATTAATAATAAAATACAGTTGCCAAATTAACTCATAATATATCATGAATGAAAAAAAATTAATAAACGACTTAAGACCCGGGGACAAAGCTATTTCCTTTTTCGTTCTTCGTAAAAAGGAACTCAAAACCAAGCGTGATTCGAATGAAACCTATTTGTCATTAGAATTAGGCGATGCCTCCGGCCGCATTA
>JBHIAW010000153.1:0-6939 GCA_046758765.1 bacterium | reverse complement strand
AGAATGACATCAAGGTGTTGCTGAGCTAAGGAACATCTCGATTGTACTTTTCACACCCTCTGTTAAGTTTGGAACGAGATTTCCCTAACTAAGACGGAGGTAATACCAAAAAGACTAACTCGTTGAAGTCCACAGATTCATTTCTCTAACCGCAAAGAGCTCTAAGAAGACGCAAAGAGCGCTAAGGACTTCAATGGTTGTTTCTGTAATTTCTCTGAAAGAATATGTTCGTTCTTTTTCTCTTCTCAGCGTCCTCTGCACTACAAATTTGCAACAAGTTGCTTTCTTAGCAAAGTTTTAGACAGGATGAAAAGGATGGAGGTAAGAATTTAAATCCTGGAAATCAAAATAATCTTCCTAACCTAACGGAACCAAAAATCAAAAAATGACAAAATGCTTAACGGACAAAATATTCGGTTATTTGTTAATTTGTAACTATTCAGGTTCAATCCGAAAGGCAAAACTATTTAGGGCAAAACAATTATATTCAAAAAGAGAAATGAACAAATGTTAATGTGTCGTTTCACTAGTTAATTTAGGTAGTATTTGATCAATAGCTAATTGATGACATGGTTGATTTACCTCTCTTTTCGGCAATATAGGCTACGTAAGTCCTTAATGTTGGTAGATAAGGTTGCTAAGAATTGATTAAATCATCATTGTCATTGAAAATAGTTTTGCCCATAATCGTTTTGCCTATCGTTATGGTTATACCTGAGTTGTAACGTTAATTTTTTAATGATCTTGTCCATTAAGAAGTTCTTGCTCAAACAGCAAAGAGAGTCCACAAATCTTATATTTGCTCTGTTACTTTATTATTTTCTTTGGTTGCGGCTAAGCTGCGCTGTGTCTACTCTGGGTGCTTTGCGGTTATGAGTTATCTCCGCACGAAACGATTTACAATATAGCTTGCGCTTTTCCTTTCAAGATTGTATATTCATTTTAAAAAGACCTCACCAAACTAATAATCATTGATTACACTTATGTTTCACTTCAACAAAGGCATCAAAATTAATGGCACCTCACTTTGGCTGGATGCCCAGAAATCCGTTGAAGTCTGTTGCGTTTCTCACGGCCACCTGGACCACGCTAAAAAACACCAGCAGACCATTGCCACCAATAAGACCATTCGGATTATTGATCATCGGGCGGGTAGAACACGAGCTCTTGGCTTGGAATACCATGAACCTTTAGAGTATGACGACTGTTGTATTACACTTTTTCCTGCAGGTCATATCTTAGGTTCCGCTCAGATCATGGTAGAGGCAGACGGATTCCGTTTGCTGTATTCAGGCGATTTTAATATGCAAAATGGCGCTACTACTGAGCCGATTGAAATTCCTGAAAGTGATATTTTGATTATGGAATGTACTTTCGGAAAACCACAATATCGCTTTCCAAAAACAAAAGTTTTAGAAGAACAACTATTGGGTTTTGTCAACACCGCGCTTAAGGAAGGTGCTGTGCCGGTCGTTGTTGGCTATGCCTTGGGGAAAGCCCAAGAGGCGATGAAAATACTGGGAGATGCTGGGTATCAATTGAGCGTCCACCGAACGATTGCGCAATTAGCCGAAATTTACGAGGAATTTGAAATCATGTTTGGTGACTGGGAAAAACATAGTAAAGATAGAGTTGACGGAAAGGTGCTGATAATTCCACCCAGAGCCGTTCGAACTCGCATGATCAAGAGGATTCCTAAAAAGAAGACAGTATTTCTTTCAGGCTGGGCTGTTCATCCGGGTACCAAGTATCGTTACGGTGTTGACGAAGCTTTGCCTCTCAGTGATCATGCTGATTTTGAGGGCTTACTTGAATATGCCCGGAGAGTGAATCCAAAGAAAATCTATACGACTCATGGATTTGAAGAATTTGCCATTTATTTGAAACAGGTCGGATTTGACGCAGAGCCCTTACAAGAGGTAAAACAATTATCGTTGTTTTAATCAATGACAAAGTTAAGTAAATATTTTTCAAATGAGGCCATTAACGCTACGCGGAATCACATAAGGGAAGCCAACGGGTATGAAGTGTTTCTAGTTGGTCGCCTCAACAAGAATAGATTAGTAGAAAGTGTTGAAGCGTTCGCTCGCGGCAATGAGACTTCAGCACCCGCGCTTTTACAGGTAGCTAAACAAGGGGATGTCGTCATACACAATCATCCCAGCGGAACGTTACGCCCCTCCCGCGCGGATACTCACGTTGCTTCAATTTTAGGAAACGACGGCATTGGGTTTTACATTGTCAATAATAAAGTATCGAATGTTTATGTGGTGGTCGAACCCTTTGCTGAAAAAGAAGTCGTTCCAGTAAACTCCACTGAACTGAAAAAGATTATCAGCCAGAATGGAGCCATTTCAAAAAAACTTGAGAACTACGAATACCGACCCCAGCAGCTCCAAATGATTGATTGCGTGAGTCAGGCCATTAATGAGGATAAAATTGCCATAATCGAAGCAGGTACGGGTACAGGTAAAACCTTGGCTTATTTGCTGCCTATTATCACCTACGCTTTTAATAATAAGGAACGTTGTGTGGTGTCCACCAATACCATAAATTTGCAAGAACAGTTGATAAACAAAGACCTACCTTTTTTACAATCTATTTTAAAGAATAAGTTCAAAGCTGTTTTGGTAAAAGGACGGACCAATTACGCCTGCAAACGCAAGCTGGCTGAAGCCGACAGAGAATTAGACCTCTTTTCAGAAGAAGGTGAAAAGGCCGAGCTGAAGGCCATTATTGCCTGGGCAAAAAAAACTAAAGATGGTAGCAAGTCTGATTTAAATTTTGTGCCGAGTCCTGAGGTTTGGGAAAAGATTCAATCTGAAAGTGACACGTCTCTCAGAACCAAATGTCCCTTTTATAACGAATGCTTCTTTTACACGGCCCGGCGCGCTGCTGCTACGGCTAATATCTTAGTGGCCAACCATCATCTCCTGTTTTCAGATTTGGCGGTGCGGGCCGCCTGTGGGGCTTCTGAAAACGCGGTTTTACCTGCTTATCATCGGATCATTTTTGACGAAGCTCATAATTTAGAAGATGTGGCTACCAACTATTTTGGCGTGGGGATTACCTATCTCGGCATTCTAAGAATATTAAACAAATTGTACCGAAAAAAAAGAGAGCAAGAAAAAGGGCTGCTTCCCTATTTTTCAGGCAAAATGACTAGGTTTGCTCGGGGCATCCCTCATGAGAAATTCTCAAGTGCCCAGACGTTTATCCAAGAGGAAGGAATTGCAGCCGTAGAACAATTGAAATTTTTTCTATCCGAAACTATGGAACAGATATTTTATACTGTTCAACGATCAAATGTTTCTGAATTTAATGAGATAAAACTAAGGCTGACTTCAGATTTAATTCGCGGCCAAGAATGGCAGGGAAAGATTCTATTGACCACTAAGAAGTTTGTTCAAGAAATCTGGAGATTTACAGCAAAGCTCAATAATTTCTTAAGAGATATTGAATCAGTAGAATCAAAATTAGGCCCAAGTATGAGTTCTTTGACCATTGATTTGCAAGCGCAATTGGCGCGACTGGATGCTGCTGCCAATACCGTGGACCATGTACTTTTACAAAACGATGAAGAAAACATAAGATGGATTGAGGTAAAAAGAGGCTACAAAGGAACTACGATTGTCCGCCTCAGGTCTTCTCCCTTAGAGGTAGCCCCAATATTAAAAGAAGCGCTTTACAAAAATTTCAATAATATTCTCATGACTTCGGCTACACTAACGGTGGAGGGTAAATTTGATTATCTAAGGAATCGATTAGGTTTGGATTTAATTGAGCCAGAACGAACCATTGAGCTGCCTCTTTCAGCTCCTTTTGATTATAAAAAGCAAGCTTTGGTTTGCATACCTGTCGACATTCCGGACCCAAGAGAGCAAAGTTTTACTGAGGTATTGTCAGAATTGATTCTACACTCCTTGAAAATCTCGCGGGGGCGGGCATTTGTGTTATTTACCTCCTATGGACTCCTAAATCTCATGAACAACAGACTAAAATCCACCATAGAGGCCCTGGGGTTCAATGTCTACAAACAGGGGCAGCAAAATCGTCACCGACTCTTGGAGCGATTTAAGGAAGATACAACCTCTGTACTTTTTGCCACGGATAGTTTCTGGGAAGGCGTGGACGTACACGGGGAGGCTTTAGAGTCTGTCATCATCACCAAACTTCCTTTTAAGGTGCCCAGTGAACCAGTTATTGAAGCGCGGGTTGAAGCTATCGAGCGGCGTGGAGGAAACGCCTTCTTAGAATACACGGTGCCGCAGGCGGCTGTTAAATTTCGACAGGGATTCGGTCGGCTTATTCGTAGAAAGACCGATCGGGGTTCCATTTTGATTTTAGATAAACGCGTGATTCAAAAAAGCTATGGGCGCGTGTTTCTTAATTCGTTGCCAGACTGTCGTATTGTTGTGGGACCAAGCGCGGAAATCTTTCAAGAAATGGGTAAATTTTTTAAAAGTTATTCCGAGTATTAGTGGCGAACTCAGCAATCCTACTTCATCCGGAGCGGACAGAGTGTGTGAAAAGTACGATCGTGACGTTTCTTAACTCAGCGATACCTCGATGTCATTCTGGAAGAATCTTTTTAATAAACAGCACCTTACGTCGAATCAAAAAAGATTCCCCCTTCACGACGTGAGATAATGTCCATCTCACGTCCTGAATGACAAGGAGCGCAGAGTTTTACTTTTCACGCAGTCTCGAAGTCGAAGGATGAGTGAAGTAATGAACTGAACGGAATCGTTGAAAAATGGATAAAGTCTGGGTATATATTTAGAATATTCGGATGATAGCTAGTGATTGACCGAAAACTCGATTTTTGATGTCATTGCGAGCGCTTCTCAGCGAAGCAATCTCCATCTTAGGCACGGCAGGAGATTGCTTCGGCAAAAAACGCCTCGCAATGACAGTTCGTTAGATGGGTTTTCGGTCAATCACTAGCTACTACACAGGCAACACACAGAATTTGCAAAAACGAATTGCAGAGCATCAAAATGGTGTCTTTACAGGTTACACTTTTGACAAAAGACCTCAGTTGTCCAACAACTCACGTACCATTGCTCCAAGCGTTTCTTTTGTGTAAGGCTTTTGAAGCAATCTAATGTCTTTGTGCTCAAGGTGACCTAATTCAGCCTTAACGTCATGGCCTGTCACAAACACTACGGATAAATTAGGCTGAATAGTACGCATTCTCTTGTAAGCCTCTGCTCCTCCTAATTTTGGCAAGACAACATCCATGATAACCAAATCAACCTTGTCAGATTCTGCTTCAAACTGCTGCACTGCTTGCATCCCATCATTAGCTGTCAGCACTCTGTAGCCCAATCCTTCCAAAATGCGTATGTCCACGTTGCGAACGGCTTCATCATCCTCTACCACCAGAATAGTCTCACTACCCTTAAGCACGTCCGGACATTTTTTCTTCCTTTTTTCCATGGCTTCAGGTTCGGTGACCGATGGAAAATAGATTCTAAAGGTGGTGCCTTTTCCAACCTGACTCGAGACCTCAATATGCCCATCGTGCTGCTTCACGATGCCATAGACCACCGACAGTCCCAAACCCGTGCCTTGGCCGACCTCCTTGGTTGTGAAAAAGGGCTCAAAGACCCGTGCCCGGGTCTCCTTGTCCATGCCGCGGCCTGTATCAGTTATTGTTAACTCGACATAATTTCTTGAGTTCTTCTTGAACTGTGGTCGTCCTTTTATTTGATTTGACATCAAATTGCGGGTCTTCAGGACCAGTTGCCCTCCCCGGGGCATGGCGTCTCGAGCGTTAACGCAGAGGTTCATCAAGACCTGTTGGACCTGACCAGGGTCTGCCCACACCGGGGCGAGCTCAGACGCCAGTTCTGTCTTCAGTTCAATGTCTTCACCAATGATGCGCTTCAGCATTTTCAAGACCTCTTCAATGGTTCTATTCAAGTTGAGCAGCTTAGGTTTAAGCACCTGACGACGACTAAAGGTTAGAAGTTGGCTTGTGAGATCGCGCGCCTGGCTTGCGGCCTTTTCGATCCTAATTAGTTCTGGGTAGACAGGATCGCTCGGGTTTGTATCCTGCAAACCAAACTCCGCATTTCCGAGGATAACCGTTAGTAAGTTGTTGAAGTCGTGGGCTACCCCACCGGCTAACGTACCGATGGTTTCCATCTTTTGGGCCTGCAACAACTGCTCTTCCAGTTGTTTCCGTTCTGTTAGATCGTGAATGATGCCTCGGTAGGCCACTATCTTGCCATTGCTGTCCCGGACAGCCGTAGCCGTTTCAAGCACAAACAATTTCTCTCCATCTTTTCTCTTTAAAACCAATTCATAGTCCTTGACAAACCCGTGCTCCTCTAACGCGTTCTGAAACGCTGCTCGGTCTTTAGGGTTGCAATAGAGGTCTTGGGCAATATCCACCTGCAGAAGTTCGTCTTTGGAAGAATACCCAAACAACTGCACGCCCGCAGGATTTATGTCGAGAAACTTCCCTTCGGGAGTGCTTAGAAAGATGGCGTCCATGGATTCTTCAAACAGTGTACGGTATTTTTCTTCTGACTGCCGCAGGGCCTCCTCTGTCCGCTTGCGCTCGGTGATATCGCTCAGGAAATTTAACGTGGCGGGTCTTTCCTCCCAGAAGATCCTGACGGCATTGATATCCAGCCATTTTATATTACCCTCTTTGTCCACAATTCTGAAAGAATAGACGTGTGGAATCTCCTCACCTCTTAGCCTTCTTTGATAGCGTTCAGCTACCATCTTCCGATCCTCAGGGTAGATAAATTCTACAAAGGGTTTGGTAGTTAACTCTTCTTCTGAATAACCCGTGATTTCCATAGTTTTGGGATTGACAAATTTCATCTTGCCATCCTGAACCACGATAATGACCTCATTGGCATTCTCTATCACTAAGCGGTATTTTTCTTCTGACTTCCGCAGGGCTTCCTCCGCCTGCTT
>JBHIAW010000152.1:0-7068 GCA_046758765.1 bacterium | reverse complement strand
GGCCCGATGGCCCATCCGGTTACTCCTTCGATGCAGCCTTCAATCCACCAGCCATCGAGCACGCTAAAATTAAGAACGCCATTGTGAGCGGCTTTCATACCACTGGTTCCCGAGGCCTCCCGGGGCCTTTGGGGATTATTTAACAAGACATCTACCCCCGCGGTTATTACACCCCCCAAATTCATATCATAGTTCTCGAGATAAGCAATATCTACTTGGCCTTTGAGATTTTCAATGGCATTAAATACTTTTTGGATTAGCTGCTTTCCGGGTTCATCTTTAGGATGAGCCTTACCTGCAAAAATGAATTGAACTTTACCCTTGGCAATCTTAGCCAATCTCTCTAAATCATGGAACAACAAATCGGCCCGTTTATAGGCTGCAGCTCTCCGAGCAAAGCCAATGGTTAAGCGATTCAAATCCATCTTAGTTTCAGTTGCGTCTTCGACAACTCGAAGCAGCTTACCTTTAGCAACCATGTGAGCTTTCCAAATCTCTTCATCCGGAATGAACATAGCTCGCGCAAAATGAGTTGGGTCGACATCCCAACCCGGAATGTATTGATTATACAATCGCTGAAAACTTTCCGAAGTCCAGGTGGCAGAATGAACTCCATTGGTGATGGCTTCGATTCTTGGCTTATTAAACATTTTTCTTGAAACCTCAGCATGTTTAGCCGAAACCCCGTTTACAAATCGACTGAGTTTCAAAGAGATCGTAGTGAGATTCACTGGATTTTCACCATCAAGAATGTCTTTAAGATAATCAATATACACCGGACTGATAACGTGCTTGACCAAATCAAAATCAAATACATCGTGGCCGGCGGGCACAGGTGTGTGCGTGGTAAAAATGCAGTCTTGCTTAACTTTGTCGTACGAGCTGTAACCACTTTCTCTAATCAGCTCCAAAGCCAATAAACTGGCGTGGCCTTCATTAAGGTGGTACTTGCTGATATCCTTATAACCCAAGTCTCTAAGCATGCGCACGCCGCCAATCCCTAAGATAATTTCTTGACAAAGCCGAGTATATTCATCACCGCCGTAAAGATGTTTATTTAGTTGTCGGTCAGCTTCTGAATTTTCTGGGACATTCACATCCAGAAAATAAACAGGCACAACGTATCCAAATTTTCCCTCAATGTCGTACTCCCAGACCCGCACCTGTACCGTTCGATTTTGTATCTTTAGCTCTATATAATTTGGCAGTTGGGTCAATCTCAATTCAGGGTGCCAGCGAATCTCAGTTTCAATTTGTCTTCCAGAAGGATCTAATCCTTGATGAAAATAGCCATATTGCTGCAGCAAAGTCATACCAACCATCGGGATGCCTAAATCAGCAGCCGAACGCAGGGTGTCACCAGCCAGTACACCCAGTCCGCCACTGTAAGAAGGTATCTCATTTTCTAGTGCGATTTCCATGGTAAAATAGGCGATTTCTCGAGCTGACTTATCTTGACTAAGCCGCTTAAATATCGCGGTTGGCTCCTGCATCTCTTGACTTCCTTTCAAAATGTATCATATTTCAATTTGTAATCTTAATAAAATATCGACAAAATAACCCTTTGCTGAAATTCATAGTGACATTAAACATGTTAGCTAGTGTTTGAACGAAAACTCGACCATCAATGTCATTCCGGCAATCTTTAAGCCGGAATCTCATCATTTCAGGCAGAAGATTCCCGCTTACACCATTGCGGGAATGACAAGAAAAGGTTGTTTTCGTTCAAACACTAGCTAAACTAGACAGGATGACCAAGATTCTCAAGATTTTGACTTACTTTAATTGCATTGCTTTTGTAGGATTGCAAGTTTTTGTGCAAATTCTTTGGTTAAAGAATTAAATATTAGTTCTCAGGTCGGAACATTCCAGCCGTGACTTGGGCCACCATCTTTCTGGGAGCCAAGCGACTGGAGTTTGCTAATAAATAATTCTTAACTCCTGAGATCACCGTCGGACGACCTTTTAGAAAAGCATTCAGTCCCAATTTTGCTACCTTTTCTGCAGGCTCGAGGCCCTTCAATTTTTCTGGCTCGGTATTAGCCCTTTTGTGAAAATTTGACTCCGTGTTACCAGGACAGAGGCAAGTGATAGTGATGCCTTTATCTCTGCATTCTGCCCAGAGGGCTTCGGAAAAATTGAGAACAAAAGATTTTGTAGCGCTGTATGTGGCAAAGAAGGGCACGGGCTGAAAAGCCGCCGTTGAAGCCACATTGATAAAGCCACCGTCCTGTTTCTTAAGCATGCCCGGCAAAAATAGGTGGGTTAGCGCCACCACGGCGTTAATATTTAGATTACACATTTCCTGATACGTAGCATTATCCACCGCTTCAAAATGACCCCACTTGCCGAATCCTGCGTTATTGATCACCACATCGACCTCCCAACCTGCTTTTTGAATCTGTTGGAAAAGTTTGGTGGGGGTTTCCGGTGAGCTCAGGTCCGCGGGGAAGACTTTGGTTTTGATTCCATGATTTTCAACGAGTTCATTGGCCAACTCTTGCAATTTCTTGTCAGAACGAGCGGTAAGGATTAAATCAGCGCCTTTCGCCGCTAAGAGTCTGGCAAACGCTTCCCCGATGCCAGATGACGCTCCTGTTATTAAGACGGTCTTGTTGTGAAAACTTTTCATGGTCATTATTTTTTTGGATAATAGATTTCTATCTTTTAAAGTCAATAATAGTTAAATAATAATTTAATGTCAATTTAATTCTTGATATTTCAGGCATCTCCTTGCACTGTACAGCTAACCAATCCATATAATCAGAGATGGCCTTATATGCTTTGGCAGTATCTATCCGTTGGGTTTCATTAGGATTTGTGATCCTTTTTTTGCTCTTATAATTTAAAAACACTTCGGATAAATAGCCAACCATGATTTGTTCATCATAAATTGATGAGTCATTAAAGTCATTACGCTTCGCTGTCACTAAGTCATTTCTTATCTTATGAATTAGAAAACTTGCTTATTTATGAGAAAAATCTTAATTTTAAAATAATTGGAAAACTAATCTTACCACATTAGTGTATTTTTACGAATAATGAACCAGCTTTATTTTCGTACTTTGAACTGACAAGTCAGACCCAAACAATTACCGGTGTTGGAATTTTGATGCTAAAATCATATCCTGCTACCTCAGACTGGCAAATCTGGATCGACACGGGCGGTACTTTTACTGACTGTTTGGCGCGAGACCCATCTGGCAAACTTCACCGAGCAAAAGTACTTAGTAACAGCGCCCTTCGAGGAATTGTTGAGAAACAATTGGATGCCAAGTGCCTCCAGATACGTGATAAGTGGTCTGCGCCAGTCGATTTTATTCGTGGCTTTCGATTTAGAATACTCGACAGGCCACACTCTGATTTGAAGGTTGAAAAATATGATCCGAATTCCCGCATTATAGAGCTTAAGGACCCGCTGCCATTTGAACTTCCTCAAAACACAGCTTTCGAGGTTTGCTCATCAGAAGAAGCGCCTATTCTGGCGACTCGACTCGTCACTAAAATACCACCAGAGAAGCCCTTACCAGGCCTGGTTATGCGCTTAGCCACAACTCGTGGTACCAACGCCCTGCTTGAACGCAAAGGCGTTCCAACTGCGCTTTTTATTACTCGCGGATTTGGCGACTTGCTCCTAATTGGCACACAGCAGCGTCCCGACCTCTTCGCTTTGGAGATTCGCAAGCCTGAGCCGCTCTACGAAGCCGTAGTCGAAGTGGAGGAACGCATAGCCGCAGATGGAACAGTTCTTGAGCCTATTAAACTAAATGGCCTGGCTGCTGAAATCGACAAGTTGCTGGAACAAGGCATCCAGGTGGCGGCCGTGGCCTTCTTGCACAGCTACAAGAATCCTCGCCATGAACAACAACTAACAAACATCCTTCTTCGTAAAGGCTTCGAACATGTTTCCTGTTCCTCGGATTTAGCACCATTCATCAAGCTATTGGCCCGGGCGGAAACCGCGGTTGTGGACGCTTATCTTGCGCCTGTGATTAACGACTATCTTCTACGCGTGAATTCAAGTCTTCCTGGCGGTTGTCTGCACGTGATGACCAGCGCTGGTGGGCTAGTGCAGGCTGGCACATTCCGAACCAAAGACAGCCTGCTGAGTGGACCTGCTGGTGGCGTCGTGGGAGCCGCCTTTGCTGGTCGGCAATCGGGCTTCGAGAAAATAATCGCCTTTGACATGGGCGGAACCAGCACCGACGTGGCTCGCTACGATGGCGACTTTGAGTACGTTTTTGAATACCGTGTTGGCGATGCACATTTAGTCGCCCCAGCTCTGGCTATTGAAAGCGTGGCGGCTGGCGGCGGTTCAATCTGTTCATTTGACGGTGCAAGCTTGCGCGTGGGACCAGAGAGCGCCGGTGCCCAACCCGGCCCCGCCTGTTACGGTGCTGGCGGGCCGTTAACCCTGACAGATGTCAACCTACTTCTTGGACGCCTCCATCCGGACCGCTTTGAAATACCAATTAATCCAGCTCTGGCCAAATCAGAACTTCAAGCGCTTTGTAAAAAAATCAAGCAAAAGACGAGTAAACTCCCTGATGAGGACAAGCTTTTAGAAGGTTTTGTAGAAATTGCAAATGAGCGCATGGCAGATGCCATACGGCGAATCTCGCTGAGACAAGGCTACGATCCCCAAGATTATGTGCTGGTAGCCTTTGGTGGTGCTGGAGGGCAACATGCCTGTGGGGTAGCTGAACAACTCGGTATTGCAACAATTCTGGTCCCAAAGGATGCTTCACTTCTAAGTGCTTTAGGAATTGGCCATGCTGTGGTTGAACGTTTTGCTGAAAGACAGATTTTGCTGCGGCTCGAAGAAGTTGAAAGCAACGTATCTGAGTGGATTAGCGAGTTGTCGGAAGAGGCGGTTCGCGCGGTGGAAACGGAAGGCTTACCCGTTAGTGAGATTGGAGTTCGTCGCTGCATACTTAACCTCCGTTTTGTTGGTCAGGATTCGGTGCTGTCGGTTGAATATGATGAATCCCTTGCATTACAACGGGCATTTGAGAATAAATATTCAGAAATTTTCGGGCACCGTCCAGAAGGTCGTCAGGTTGAGTTGGAATCAATTCGAGTGATCGCTTCTTCGCGAACAAAGGACAAAATACAAGTACAAGAATGTCGGCAGTTTTTCGAAGCCAAACCTGAAAGATACAGCAGTGCCTATTTTGAAGGAAAGTGGACCCAAGTACCCAATTATGAGCGATCACAGCTTGCGCCTGGCGCGTGTCTTTTTGGCCCGGCTCTGGTTTTCGAGCAGCACAGTGCAACGATCATCGAAGCCGGCTGGAAGGCAGTTGTAGATGGAGCTGGTGCTCTTGTGCTCAACTTTACAAGCTCTATTTAATCCGTGTTAATCTGTGTGCTGTTTAATTGCAAAAAGAGAGAGTTTCATGGATCTAAAGCCCTCTGCACCGGAAGTCGTCCAGCTTGAACTATTTACAAATCGATTCCGGGCCATTGCGCAGGAGATGGGTGAGATGCTGCGTCGATCGGCCATTTCTACCAATGTCAAGGAACGGCTCGATTTCTCCTGTGGCATTCTTGATGAGGACGCGGAACTGGTCGTCAATGCCCCTCACATACCGGTGCATCTAGGTGCGCTGGGTCTGTGTGTTCAAAGTCTACGCCAAGTACTTCCCATGGAACCAGGCGATGTGGTAGTGACCAATCATCCCGCATTTGGTGGCTCCCACTTACCAGACATTACGGTTGTGACTGCTGTTCATACAAAGGAAGGCAGCCTACTAGGGTACGTGGCCAGTCGTGCCCACCACGCGGAGATTGGTGGAATCCAGCCCGGTTCGATGCCTCCTTTGGCCAAAAATTTAGCTGAGGAAGGTGTGGTTATCCCACCCTCTTATTTGGTAAAGGCCGGACAGGCTAATTGGAGCGAAATGCGTCGTCTGCTGGAGGAAGCTCCTTATCCCTCACGAGCCGTAGAAGACAATCTTGCTGACCTTCGAGCGGCCGTGGCAGCTAACCATCGAGGGGCGACGGCGTTAAAGAAATTGGCTGAGAAGCACAGCAGGGAGGTCGTACGGTATTACATGGCGTCGCTCAAGGAACTGGCGGCTCAGAGGATGCGCGAGGCATTCATGAATCTCGAGGATGGTCAGTATGAGGCACTTGAGAGACTTGATGATGGCTCACCTCTAAGTGTTCGCATTGAAGTTGCCGGAGACCATGCGAGCATCGACTTCGAGGATTCCTCTGGTGTCCACCCGGGAAACTTGAATGCTACGCCCGCTATCGTTCACAGCGTGGTGATCTATGTGCTGCGCTTGTTAGTCAACCAACCCCTGCCGCTCAATGAAGGACTCATGCGGGCCGTTACGCTCCGCATTCCAAAAGGCATCCTAAACCCTGAGTTTCCCAAAGATCCGGTAAAGGCGCCTGCGGTGGTCGGCGGGAATGTGGAAACCAGTCAAAGATTAGTAGACACACTCCTCAAGGCCTTTGGGCTCGCGGCCTGTAGTCAAGGAACCATGAACAACGTCGTATTTGGAAATGATAAATTTGGTTATTACGAGACCGTGTGTGGTGGTTGTGGAGCCGGACCTACTTTCGCTGGCGCAAGTGCGGTCCATAGCCACATGACCAATACGAGAATCACGGATCCTGAGATAATCGAGCACCGCTATCCTGTCCAGGTAAATCGCTTTGCCATTCGCCGGGGCTCCGGAGGTAAAGGTAGGTACCGGGGCGGCGATGGCGTGATACGAGAAATTACGTTTCTTCAGGAAATGGCTCTTGCCGTCCTCAGTCAACACCGGAAGGAAGGACCGTACGGTTTGAACGGAGGAGAACCTGGTGAGCCCGGCTTTCAGCGAGTGCGGCGTGCCACAGGTGAAGTGGTAGAACTCGGAGCAATTGATGGCTGCACAGTATATTCCGGCGATCGTCTAATTGTTGAAACGCCAGGGGGAGGAGGATACGGAGAATCTTAGTGCGGCGAAGCCCCAAATTTCAGAATTGTAGAAATTTGCTTATTCGTACGTTTAGATAACAAATAATGAACTCATTAGTCATAACGCTTCGCTGTCATTTATAGTCATTAGT
>JBHIAW010000151.1:0-7191 GCA_046758765.1 bacterium | reverse complement strand
TTGTACAATTTATTTTTTAAAATAATCCGATACGAAAAAAATATGGACTGATTAATGAATATCCCTAAAGTCGTAATTGATACGAATGTAATAGTTTCTGCATTAAAATCGAAACGAGGAACATCCTACGCTTTACTTTGATTAATTGGGAAAGGAAAATTTGAATACAATATTTCAGTTCCACTTGTACTTGAATATGAAAAAGTATTATTTGACCCAAGTTTAAAAATTCCTTTCACAAAAGAAGAAATAGAGAAAATTTTAAATTTTTTATGTGCAAATTCTAAACATCATAAAATATACTTTCTTTGGCGCCCTTATCTTAAAGACGAGAAAGATGATATGGTTTTAGAGCTTGCAGTTTCTTCAAATAGTGATTATATTGTAACGTTTAATAAAAAGGATTTTGTTGGGGCAGAAAAATTTGGTGTTCAAATATTAACGCCAAAGGAAATTTTAGAAAAGATAGGAGAAATATGATGAGTTCAATTAGTATCAGACTACCAGATTCTTTGTATAAGGCAGCTATTGAATTAGCGAAAAAGGATCATATTTCGATTAATCAATTTATTTCAACGGCGCTTGCAGAGAAGATATCTGCTCTTATGACAGAAGATTATCTAATGAAAAGAGCAAAAAATGCTCCTACTCGGGAAGAATTTGAAAAATTATTAGAAAAGGTTCCAGATGTTGAACCTGAAGAATATGATAAATTATAATGTAGTAAAAATAATTTGTAAGATATTATCTTCTTGAGCATTAGGGTTAATAATAACATAACAACGGTTTCAACCTTGACCGCAAGGGCTCTGGCGCAAATCGAACGTTCAGAGCGTTCTTAAAGTTAATTGAAACCAAAAGCTCAGTGCTCTTAATCCTTGCGGCAGGTTAAATCACCGTTGAGACTGTCGAAAAAGTCCAAGACACTAAAAAATCGCCCCAAAAAGGGGTGCTAAAATGGTGCCTTGACCCGAGATCGTCGCTTACAAGCCAAATATGAAGCTCGTTTTTTTGAAGAAATATTGAGGTTACCTTTTTCGACAGTCTCGTTAGACTACAAGAGTGGAGGCTTTATTCAAATTTTTTTGATTTTCGCATCTTTGAATTTGCATAAACCAAGGAATATGTATCATGGATGGTAATAAGGACCTATTAGTACGATTTTGGGGCGTACGGGGTAGTTATCCGGTGCCCGGTGAACATACTATTCGCTATGGCGGCAATACCTCCTGTGTTGAAATTCGGGCTCGCAACCATCTTATTATTTTGGATGCTGGAACCGGTATTATTAAGCTCGGTAACCAACTCCTTAAAGAAATCCCAAAGACCTCTGGGAAAAAATCCAGTGCTGTAACTGTAACGATTCTGATTACGCATACTCATCACGACCACATTCAAGGGTTACCTTACTTCTCGCCGGCCTATCAAGCGGGCAGCGTACTTTATGTTTATGGCCCGAGAACTTTTTCGGACGATCTGGTACAAATATTGTCGAGGACCATGGAACCTCATTACAGTCCTATTCGTCTGGATGAACTTAATTCACAGAAAAATATTCACAACTTAAGCGATAATGACCTGCTAGTTCTCAGTGCCAAATCAAATGAGCCAAAGATCTGTGTTCAAAATCAACTTCGTCACAATGCTCGACAAGATGTCTTAGTCCGCGTCATGCGGAGTTATGCCCATCCGAAGGATGGCGTTTACATATTTAGGGTAGAGGTAAACGGGAAAAGTGTTGTGTATGCCACCGACACCGAAGGGTATGCCGGCGGCGATGCCCGATTAATTGATTTCTCAAAAGGTGCAGACCTTTTGATACACGACGCTCAATACTACCCTGAAGAATACTTGGATCCACGTTGCCCAAAACAGGGGTTTGGTCACAGTACTTATGAAATGGCAACCACAGTGGCCAAAGCAGCCGGGGTAAAACAGCTAGTCCTGTTCCACCACGACCCCTGGCACGACGATGAAACAATCGCGGATATGGAAGCTAAAGCCAAAGAGCTCTTCCCAAATACTACGGCAGGAGCTGAAGGCTTGGAATTTCGCTTTTAGGCTTTCTACAACCAAATAGAGAATTAGTGCTAACAATTTTCTTACAAAATAGACAAAGGTTTTGTTGGTCATACTAAAGGTGCCAATGTCAGAAGTGAACGATAATGCAAACCAAGGACTAAATAAGAAAGGTAAGCCCTGTTCGGAATCCAAGGTAGAAATGTTAGAAATAGTGCTGCCTAACGATGCCAACACTTTGGGTAATATTTTAGGCGGTAAGGTCATGCACATGATAGATATGGCCTGTGCGGTGGCCGCACATCGTCACTGTCGCCGACCCGTGGTTACAGTTTCCATGGATTATTTGGATTTTAAGCATCCCATCAAAGTCGGGGAATCAATCATTGTTCAGGCTTCGGTAAATCGAGTATTTCGTACTTCCGTGGAATGTGGCGCTAAAGTCATGTCAGAAAACTTAAGTACTGGAGAACGCAAGCATACCAGCTCGGCCTATTTAACCTTTGTTGCTCTGGATGAAAATAATCATCCAGTTGCGGTACTTCCAGTCATCCCAGAAAGCGAAGATGAGAAACGTCGCTGGAGAGAGGCTGGCATTCGACGTCAGCAACGCATGAAAGTGAAGGCTCAAATAAAAAATCGAAGATAGCCATGGATGATTTGACAGCGGATGAAAAATATAAGATCATAGATGAAATTACCAGTCTAACCCTTGGCTTCATGCCAGCTCTGATCGTACTCACTGCAAATCGCCTGAACCTTTTTTCCAAACTCTCCGGCAAAAAGTTGTCTGCCGAAGCTCTCGCCGTCTTACTGGACACCGATCCAAGGGCCACTGAAATGTTATGCAACGCATTGGTGGCTCAAGGATTTCTTGAAAAAGAAAAAGACACCTACAAAAACTCTGCAAAATCGGAAGAATTTTTGGTAAGAGGACGGCCATTTTATGTGGGTGACAATTTGCGTCATCAAGCCCATCTCTTAAATCGCTGGTCCAGGTTAGAGGAAGCGGTGAAAACCGGGAAACCGATTCCAAGAACAGAGACAACGGAGAAACAAAAAAGAGCGCATACTCGAAATTTTACTATGGCGATGTCCAACATCGCTCAATTGACGGCCAGTCAAGTCGTAGAAGGTCTAGACTTAGGAGGCGTTAACAAAATGATCGACATCGGCGGTGGGCCCGCTACCTACGCCATGGAATTTGTCAGAAAAAATCCGGCCATACATGCCACTGTCTTTGACTTACCGGAGGTTGTCGCAATTACAAAAGAATTGGTCCAGCAGTTTCAAATGACAGACAAAGTTTCCACCAAAGCTGGCGATTATTTTGTTGATGATTTTGGCACCGACTACGATTTGGCATTCTTATCCAATGTTATCCACTGCATTGCTTTTGAAGACATAGTTTTTCTTTTCAAAAAGGTCTGGAAGTCACTCAATTCAAGTGGTAGAATTGTGGTTAAGGATTTTTTTGTGAATGAAAACCGCACCGGCCCTGTTTTTGCCACTCAATTCGCCATCAACATGCTCTTGAACACCGAAAGAGGCAACACCTACACGTTTTCAGAAATCAAACAAGCATTGCGTGAGTCTGGATTTTCCTGGATTCATTCTTTTGAAGTCGGCCAGCATTCTACGGTAATTGTGGGTGAAAAAAAGAGTAGTTGACCACGGAATTGGCCAGAGAGCGTGGCACCGTAGAGCGTAGAGCGAAAAGCGAATGAGCGACATGCGCTTCACCCTAATCACCAAATAGTACATTTTTTCCATTCATCGAAATATGCAGGTCAAAAGACAAAAATGATTGGCAAAACCATCTGCCAATACAGAATCCTCGAGAACCTTCCGCCCTGAACCATTTTGCCCGGGCCAAAACAGCCCTAAATTAATAATCAATGCAAATTTATATGTTGAAGTTTAAGAATATTTTCACTAAATTAATGAGTGAGTAAGAGACAGAGTATGCTATGGCTCAATTGGTAACCACAGCTCATATAGATGATTCAAAACCGGGGAGAGCGCAAAGTCTTGACAGGATGAATAAGATGAACAGGATGGAGGTATGAACTTAAATCCTGCAAATCAAAATAATCTTCAGAACCTAACGGAACCACTGGGGAAATACCTCTGGTTGAGGGGAATAATGCTCAAGCTAAGATTAACGTATGTCGTTTACTCAGACGATAAAACAAAAAGCTCACGATTTGGGCTTTGATTTGGCAGGTGTGGCTCCGGTAGAACCGGTGCCAGAGTTGTCGTTCTACAAGGAGTGGATCGAAGCTCGCTATGCCGGCAAAATGGCGTATTTGGAACGAAATATTGAAAGACGTACAGATGTTTCAAAAGTAGTGCCCTCCGCTAAATCGGTTATAGTTTGTGCTCTGGTTTATCATACAGACCATCCCTTGTCAACGGAAAGTCAGGAATCCACAAAAGGGTGGATCTCGCGGTACAGTTGGGGAGATGATTACCATGACGTTCTACGAAAAAAGCTCTTTGAATTATTTGACTTTATCAAGGACAAAAGTTCTGAGGAAGTCGTTGGCCGCGTCTATGTGGACACAGGTCCGGTTGTAGATCGTGCTTATGCCAAATATGCGGGCATCGGCTGGTTTGGCAAAAATACCTGCATATTAAATCAAGAGAAGGGCTCCTGGTTTTTCATAGGTGAAATAATTACGAATCTTGAGCTCGAGTACGACCATCTAGTTCCAGACCGCTGCGGTTCCTGCAATCTTTGCATCAAGGCTTGTCCCACGGATGCCATTTTGCAACCTTATGTACTGGATTCGCGGCTTTGTATTTCCTATTTGACCATTGAGCTTCGGGACGAAATCCCTCTCGAACTACGGGACAAAATGGGAAATCATATCTTCGGCTGCGACATTTGTCAGGACGTCTGTCCCTGGAACCGCAAGGCACCTGTCACCGCAGAAGGAGCTTTTCAACCCCGGCACGGTCTTTTGAATCCTGATTTAGAAGAAATGGGCAAATTGGATCCAGAAGAATTTCGGGAGAAATTTAGCAAGAGTCCTATTAACAGGGCCAGGTATCAAGGATTTTTGAGAAACGTAGCTGTGGCTATGGGAAATTCAGGGGATGCGACCTTTCTCCCCATTTTAAAAGAACTGGCTGAAAATGAACAGCCCCTGGTTGCGGAACATGCTTTGTGGGCCATTGAGAAAATTGAACAAAAAACTAGTGAACTTTGTGGTGATGAATTAATAAAGGTTTGCTGATTTGCCAAATAAAAGAACATTTGAAATTCCCATTTTCCCTTTGCCTAATATTGTCTTTTTCCCAAAGACGCTTTTGCCGCTTCACATTTTCGAACCGCGGTATCAGAAAATGATCGAAGATGCGTTAACCAGCTCAAAGCGAATTGGGATTACACTTCTCAAAGAGGGCTGGGAACAGGATTATTTCGGCTCCCCTGAAGTGCACCTCATTGGCTGTGTTGGCGAGATTCAGTATTCGGAAAAGCTGGACGATGGCAAGTACAACATTATGCTCTATGGCCTGAGTCGGGTTAGGATTTTGAACTTTGTTCAGGAAAAACCGTATCGAATTGCCAAAGTAAAATTTCTCAAGGACGCCAATTTTGACCACGAAGAATTTAATGTAAACTCTGAAACAGAAAACTTTGTACAATTAGTACTAAGATATCTCGAAGAAATGGGTATTGAAAACCTAAATGAGCTTCTTAAATTACAGTCCTATTCATTGGAATCCATAATCAATCAAATTGCGTCGGTGCTGGACATCTCGATTCAAGAAAAACAGAACCTCTTAGAAATAGATTCACTTGAGGCACGTTACGAACAGCTCACAAACATAATCAAAGATAAACTAAGAGTTTTGAAAATAGCAAAGAGTGTAAAAATTCTTCCCGACGACCCACAATGGAATTAAAATATGACCGTTGAGTTTGTTTGCAGTCACTGCGAAAAAGACATTTTGGCCGATCTAACGAAAAATCATGAAACTATTCAATGCCCAGACTGTTTGCATGAAGTGGCCGTGCAGTTGACAAATAGTATGAAAAAGGGTGGTAAAGTGGACCGCTGTGCTATTTGCGGTAAAATTCGCTTCTATGTGCAAAAGGACTTCAATCCGCGGTTAGGATGGTTGATTTTTGCTATTGGAGTCATTTTTAGCTACCACACTTACGGCCTCACCTTACTAATCGCTACGATTATTGATTTTATTTTGTACAAGGTACTTAAGACCGTAACTATCTGCTACCACTGTCGGGCGATTTATCGTGGATTCGAAGAAGATCCTTCACATCGTGGCTTTGACCACAATTTAGCCATGACTTTGATTGAAAAGAAAGAAAAAGAACCCGCACAGGTTTGAAAGGCATGCAAGGTGTAGGGTATGAGGCATAATCTGGATTTAAACAGATGATATGAAAATTAAGCTTAGATTTTTTGCCCAACTTCGCGATCTGGTTCATTGTGAAGAAACCGAAATTGAAATCAAGAATGGGGCCACTGTGGAGCATTTAGTAAATATTCTCGGTGAACGTTATCCAAATCTTCGCGAGCCCCTAAAGACGGTCAGTTTCGGCGTCAATAACGAGTATGCTTCGAAAGACACCATATTGAAACATGGGGACGAAGTAGCCCTGTTGCCACCCATTAGCGGAGGCTGAAATGGTAGAATTGATTTCCGAAAAGATAAGTGTGGATAAAATCTTATCTGAATTAGAAGACCATTCTGCAGGCGGTGCGGTTCTGTTTTTAGGCCGTGTTCGAGAACACGCTAACGGCCGTCAAGTAACCCAAATGGATTATGAAGCGCACCCAGAAATGGCATTGAAGAAAATGACCGAAATCGAGACCGAAGCAAAAAGGCGCTGGCCGGTCAAAAAAATGATCATTGTTCATAGGACCGGACGGCTTCAGTTGGGAGAGGTGAGTGTAGCTATTGCCGTGGCCTGTCCCCATCGTAAGGAGGCCTTCGAGGCGTGCCGTTTTGCGATTGACACGCTAAAAGAAACCGTTCCTATTTGGAAAAAGGAATATTTTAGAGATGGCGAGGCTTGGGTGGAAGGCAAAGTCCCGAAATCTTTGAAATGAATTGCCTTATTTATGAAACTTATTGTAGAGTTCCGCAAAATGAGAAAAACCAGACATGTCATTCAGTAGGAATTTTCATGTCGGG
>JBHIAW010000150.1:0-7216 GCA_046758765.1 bacterium | reverse complement strand
ATTCCGAGGTATATATTAGATTTCTTTGCAAAAACATACTTAATTGGTAATACTATGATCTCATTTGAAAAGACACACGAAAAGCAACTGATTCCTAGGTTTAAATATAGACAAGTACTTCATAAATACGATCTCAGAAGCTGCCTTCGCTTGGTTGATTATGCGACTTTCCTTTACCTTGGGTTGCTAGGTTTTGTCTTGCTATTCTTTCATCGCGGAGTTGGCCAATGGCGTGTTTTTGCTTTGGCCCACGGAATGGTAATTGGCTTTTTGATTTTTTTCGTCAAGTATGTAGAAGAAAAGCCTTCCAAGATTCTTACAGTTATTCGAGACTGGTACCCCCTTATTCTTTATCCATTTCTATTTAAAGAGATCAGTATCATAATCAACATATTCTTCCCTTTTTGGTTTGAGCCTTGGTTAATTAAATGGGACTATGCACTGATGGGTAGCCATCCCACTGTTTGGCTGCAACAATATTATCGACCTTGGCTAACGGAATTTATGGCCTTTTCATATTGGTCCTATTATGCTCTTATCCCGCTTGGAGGATTAGCGTTATATTTAAGAAAAAATAAAACACTCTTTCGCTCCTTTGTTTTTCACCTTTCGCTGAGTTTGTATATTTGTTATTTTTCGTTTCTGTTTTTGACGGCACGTGGACCTCATGAAACTTTAGCCTATTTACATATCGATCGGGCTACCGCGGGGTTCTTTGATTATCTGGTCAGAACAATACAAGATCAGGCCTCAGTTTCTGGGGCTGCTTTTCCGAGCTCGCACGTATTGGCTGTATGGATAGTTTTGATTTTCGTATTCAAAAGCAAAAAATGGGTTGGATGGGCCTTGACACCCTTAGTTCTTTCTTTGAGTTTTTCAGTTGTTTATATGCAGTATCATTATGCCGTAGATTCCATCGCTGCCATTATGTTGGTATGTACGACTTATCCTTTAGCGCGCTTCTTAGAGAAAGTAAATAAAAGAAGTCAATTCTCTAGAATCGACAATGGCGACGGCTTGTATGATTAGATGATTCTTTACGTGGTTTTGATTGATCTAGTTCTTCCAAGAAACGCTGACCATGAAAACATTCGGGGTTAGCGTTTGTTTGGCATAATTTCAAAGTCAGCTTCTACAGGACTTTGCGAATCTTTATTAGAGCTTCATTTATAAAACTTTGTGTACTTTGTGTCTTTGTGGTTATCAATTATTCAGGATAGTCATGGGAGTATCTACTGTCTTTACTAAAAAGAATGGTTTGTGACCGATTGAAGATCAGAAGAACCATTAATTTTTACTGATCTATAAGATAATATCAGGTAAGAAGCATTTTGTATCAAAATGAGGCGATGTAGGCAATAGGTACATAAACATAAATCGTGAGGGTTCTGTCTATGGCGAGGAATCGCTTGATAATTAGTACCTTATAACAGTCCCCAAAAGTTTGCAATAATGAATAATTCTGGCACGCAAGTTGAAACACATTCTGTTTTGTTCAAAATATGTTAAGATAAATTAAAATTTGTAGTTAAGAAATTTCTTGTAATTTTTCCCTTAATAGGTTACATTTACAATTATTTTTGCAGGGATAGTAAATTTTTATATGTAATGAATTGCCAGAGTTCTTAATTCTCTATCAATAAGATTCAATGATGAAAAGAATATCCCCAATACTCGGAATTGTTACCTTATCTATTGTAATTGCTTCCTCTTCACGGGCTCAGACTACCATGTTTGGTGGTCGGGGCATGTTCAGAGTCTTCTCTGCCGAAACCGTACAATCAGGTGCCCTTTATTTAAATACATTTTTTGTTTCTTTTCTCAATAGTGGCGGCGGCTCAGGCTTGGGAAAGGATCATACTTGGAATTTTGGCCTCACCTATGGGCTGTTAAATAATTTAGAATTAACTGCGCAAATAGTGCCATACCAAGACGATCAAGAACATATTTGGGGGCCGCCCGGAGATACTCAAGTCGGCTTGAAGTTGCGGCTTCCTTTGTCAACATCTGGCGTCACTACGGGACTCAGAGGCTTCTTAAGTATTCCAACGGCCCAAAATCACAATGTACCTTTTGAACCTTATTCATCAGATCAGTTAGCTTGGGGAGTGATGGGCCTCATAACGATTAATCTAACCAATACTTTCCCTCTTTTTCCACTTAAATTCCATACGAATGTGGGATATGTTGACCATAATATACAAACAATTTTTTCTAATGAAGTAACTGACCAGTTGCTTTTGGGCTTTGGTTTTAAATTTCCCATTCAGTCTTTTATTCTTTATACCGAATATACAGGAGAAATATTCTTTAATCATGATGCTGTCAGTTTTAGAGATAATTCCATGCGGCTGACGCAAGGATTTAAGTTTATTGGACCACTAAATGTCATTGTAGACTTGGGGCTTGAGATTGGATTGAGTCGGGACTTAGATGTATATCCTGCCCCCCTTCACGAATATGCTGATTGGAAGATTATGGGTGGATTGACTTATCAGTTTAGTGCAGGCAAAGTATACGAAAAAAACCCAAGAGTTGCTAAGAAAAATCGCAAAGAAGAAGAACGAGGACTTGAAAAAATTAAGAAAAAGCGAGAGAAGGCCGGTGAAGATTTAGAAAATCTACGCGAAAAGTTGGAGAAGGAAACTAAAGAAAAACCACAATAAATGATTTTTCTAAGTGATATATGAAACTAAGTAATAGATTTATTTTCTTAGTAATAACTGGATGGAGCGTGGTTTTTGTTTTTGCTTCGGTTCAAATCACATACAGCTCCCCCATATCAGCTTTTACGATCAACAAATCGTCAAACAACCAAAGAGGATTGGTCCAACAAGGGAAATCAACGGCTGAAATCGATCGGCTTGCCCTTTATTTATATAACGAAGCAGTTAAAAAATATGAGAAAAAGTTATATTGGAAGAGTGCGGTTGATTTAATTGTCATTCTTGATTTTTACACTGAATTTACGAAATTGGACGATGTGATTTACCTTCTTGGGAATTGTCTTTATGAGATGGGTATGTATGATGGCGCTGACCGTATGTACAGATATCTGCTAAAAACCATACCCAGGACACCAAATCTGCCCGATGCCCTTTTGGGTTTGCAAAAGGTATTCTATCAGAAAAAGGATTACAAAAAGAGTTTAAGATTTTACAGAGCCCTTGAAGCACATTATTCCCATTTTAATGGCATAAATGAATCACGTTATTACGCCGGTCAAGCCTATTTTCATTTAGGAAACTACACTTTGGTTCCTCAAATACTGAGACACGTCAGTACGAGGAGTGAATTTTACGCGTTTGGTCTTTATACGAGCGGGTTGGCACATTTGAAAAAAAAAACGTAAAGGAAGCCATAACTGACTTTAGGAAAGTTGCTCGACTTCCTGTAATTAGCGATGAACGTCGTGAGATAACAGATACGGCACGTTTAACATTAAGTTATATTTTTTTTGAGTTAACAGGTTACAAAACTGCCCTCAAGTATCTTAGAGAGATTTCCCCTGTATTTTATGACTATCCTGATGTACTTTTAACAATAGGTTGGGCAGCTCTGAAATTACAGGATTATCAGTCAGCACTCGTAGCATTAAACAGACTCGTAAGAGGATATCCTGATTATTATAACATGGAAGAAGCCCATTTTGTTATCGGCCAGTGTTTTCTTAAGCTTGGATACTATAGCTTTGCCATACAAGAATACGAGAAAATCATAACAAAGGCGCCTAAAACTACAGATTTTGCCGCCAGCATAGAACAAGCGAAACAGTTGGTGGCCGCCCAAGAGAGACGCATAGAGAATTTGAGAACAGAACTGCTTGTCTTGGAATCCAAGCTATTGCAGTTGCTATCGATTAATACAGGAAACGGAGTACCAAAATATATCATTGAAGAGCGTGACAGATTGGGAAAAAGACGGCAAGATCTAATAGAGAATTTAATGCAAGAGCGAGAAGATTTCTACAGTGTTTCCTATACCGTAACTCAGCTTAGAAGACAAATCGAGAAAACGGAAAGACAAAAAAATTGGCGAGCTTACGCTGAATACGGAAAAGCAAGAGCGCTTTATCTTAAGAGTGTAGCAGAACAGTAGACGGTAAATAGCGGAATATTCGGGTTTGTTATGAGAGCAACAGTTCTAAGCAGAAGTTTGATTGAGAAACTTCGACATTATGTTGGATTAGGATTCCTCATATCCGTTGCAACGGTTATGGTATCAAATTCCCTTCAAGGTCAAGAAAGCCCCGGCCAGGACATCAAAAAGATTCGCAGCTTAGCTAAAGCCATCGCCGATTCTGAAACCCTTTTGGCCAAATATCCCGACATTGACTTTACGCCTAATTTAATGTTTCAGCTTTCCGGGCTTTATGCAAAGCGCGCAACTCTTAGATATCAGCGTGAAATGATGGTCTATGAAGAGACTTTAGAGAAATACGATCAAAACATAATTGAGGATGAACCAACCATACCTCGTATTAATTTTCAGGATGCAATAGAAATTTGTTATAAGCTATTGGAAAAATATCCAAATATTCCTTTTCGTGATAAAGTGCTGTATAGAATAGCAATCTGCCACTTACAGGAAGGAAATAAGGAAAAGGCTCTAGAATATTTTCAGAAAACAGCATCAGAAGCTAACGATAGACAATTGCTGGAAGAGGCTAATTTTCGATTGGGAGAGTTTTACTTTGATGCAAGGTTTTTTGAACAAGCCGTTGACTATTATAGTCGCCTGCTGAACAGTTGGGATAGTCCATTCTTTGACATGGCATTATACAAATTGGGTTGGTCTCAGTACAATTTAGGCCATTATTCCCAAGCAATTAGTACTCTTATTTATTTAATTGAAGATATAAATTTACTACAAGAGGTAGAGTCAGAAGTTTTAGGGAAAACCAAGGCTGATTTACGTCGGGAAGCCATAGAGTATGTAGCTATCTGCTTTGCTGAATATGGAGGTCCCCAAAAAGCGAAGGAATTTTTGAAGGAACGCAAAGACAAGGACTATACGGTTCAAGTCCTGCTTGATTTAGCAGATCTGTATAAACAGCGTAATTTCTACACCGAGGCCATTGAAGCGATAAACGTGCTTCTCGACTTTTATCCTGACGATCCCAATGCTCCAAAATATCAAGAAAAGATTGTCGAAAATTACGAGCTGGCTGGTGACAAAGAAAAGGCCAACGAGGCTCGAGCAAGATTAATCGCCAAATATGGTCCCGGAAGCCGCTGGTTAAAGCGAATTCGAGATGAAGGGCATAGACAGGAAGTGTTAGATACGGTTGAAGAATTTCTCTATACGCTCGGAACCGATGCTCAGGCAAAGGCTCAAGAAACTAAAATGAAATTGGATTATCAATTAGCAATTAATCGATATAACTCCTACTTAGAGAAGTTTCCGAATTCTGATAGAAGTGCAAAGGTGCTTTTCTATTTATCAGAGTGTCTTTATGATATCAATGAATTCGATGAGGCTGCTGACTCTTATTATGAACTCGTCATGGAATATCCAAATTCTGAGTTCCGAGAGACAGCCGCATTTAATCGGATCTTGGCTTATGATCAATTGCTCCAAAATAACAGTCATTCTGATTCAACCACTCTTATGTTAAACAATTTCTTGGGTAACGGAAAAACAGAAGTTGATACAATAAGAGTTGATAACTCGTATCAAGCGTACCTACTCCAAGCATCCAATGAATTTTATTTATTCTTTCCAAATAGTGCGAAGCTCCCTGAAGTATTGATGAAATTTGCTCAAACGCTATATGAGCTTGAAGAATACTCCTTAGCTAAGGAGTCCTATCAGCGAGTTGTTCATGGTTCAAGCACGAACGGATACCTTCCTCAGGCTTACATCATGACAGCCCAATGTGCCTTCAATCAGGAAAATTATGGAGAAGCCGAGGAATGGTTTCAAGAGCTTACAAAGCTTTTCCCCGATTCGGTTCGCTATGTGGAAAGAGCAAATAAAATGATTGCTTCTACAAGATTCAAAATAGCAGAGACCTTCATAGAAAAGGGGGACACTCTTGCAGCAGCAGAAGAGTTTGAAAAAATTTCATGGGTTTCACCGGACTCTGCAATTGCAGAGCATGCCCTTTTTGAAGCAGCCTTACATTATGAAAAAATTGGAAACCAGGAAAAAGCTTTAACACTTTTTGAGTCCATGCTAACTAGATTTTCGAACTCAAATCTTGTAGACAAGTCTCTATTTAAAGCAGGGGTGATTTGTGAGGAGCTGGAGGATTGGCCTCGAGCGGCAACCAACTATTTGGCATTGTACAAACGTGGCTCTGACTCGCAGTTTGCATCCAAGGGATTATTTTTTGCTGCAAAGAGCTATGAAAATTTTGGTGATTATGACAAAGCTCGAACCTACTATGAGGAATACACCAAAACTTACTTTCACGACCCGGACCGGTATCTTGAAGCAGCATTTAGAAAAGGGGAAATTGCCTACAATCAAAAGCTGTACCATACTGCTATGAAGGAGTTTGAGTTTGTCGTGAAATCATATCATACATTTATTGCTCAAAACGCCGATGTTGAGAGTTATATGCCGGCTCATGCTCAGTTTTTGATAGGTGAGATTCTGTTTGACTCTTTTCAAAAGATAACTTTGAGTCCGCCCTTTGAACGTAAATTGAAACGCAAGAAAGTAAAGTTTGAAAAGGTCTTAAAAGCGTATACCGAAGCGGCAAAATTTAAAGTCGCAGATTGGACTACAGCGTCTTCTTACAAAATTGGTATTACGTTTGAAGAATTTGCAGATGCCTTATTAGATTCTCCTCGTCCAAAAAGTTTATCAGGTAAGGCTTTGGAAGAGTACAATATAAAATTGTGGCAGAGTGTTGTACCTTTCAAAGAGAAGGCTCTTAACACATATCGAGCTAATGTAAAACGAGCAATTGAGAACAATATTGAGAATACTTGGATAGTTGAAAGTAAAAAGCGTTTGGAAGCATTAACCATTGAATTGGGGTTTGATTCAATGGAGGAGATTAAACAAGGTACTACAGGTTCCCCATAAGAAGAAATTGGCTAAAGAGTCAGTTTGAAAAAACGAATGGGAGGTTCTTAATCGCTTTTAGGAAACGCTCACACACATAAATGTCATGCCGAAGGCATCTTCCCTTAAATGTATGCTAATGAGGGAAGATTTCTACGGAATGACATCGAAGAAAATCAATAGCCGTAGTCGTTTCCGA
>JBHIAW010000149.1:0-7271 GCA_046758765.1 bacterium | reverse complement strand
ATCTTTTTTGATTGGACGTAAGGTCCTGTTTATTACAAAGATTCTTCCAGAATGACATTAAGGTGTTGCTGAGCTAAGGAAGGTCTCGATTGTACTTTTCACACCTTCTGTTAACTTGGGTAAGAGGTTTTCCTGGCCAAGACTGAGGTTTTAAGCTATCAATGTGCTCTTGATATCACTGTTCTACTGGGAGAAAACAAACGGGCAATAACTAATAAATTCTTATTCAGGAGAAGGTTCAAACTAAGTATTCATAGATTCCAAGAACTCTCTATTAGTTTTAGTCCCTCGCATTCTTTCTAAGAGAAATTCCATAGCTTCAACCGGAGTTAAATCGGCCAAAAATTTACGAAGAATCCAAACGCGGTTTAAGACAAATTCATCCAGCAAGAGTTCTTCCTTTCTGGTCCCTGATTTATTCACGTCAATAGCTGGGAAGATTCGACGGTCGGAAAGGCGACGGTCCAATTGCAGTTCCATATTACCCGTGCCCTTAAATTCTTCAAAAATCACCTCGTCCATTCGGCTGCCCGTGTCAATGAGAGCGGTAGCAATTATGGTTAAGCTGCCCCCCTCTTCGATGTTTCTTGCAGCTCCAAAAAATCGTTTCGGACGTTGCAAGGCCGTGGCATCTAAGCCACCAGAGAGAATTTTGCCACTGTGGGGTACAACTGAATTGTGGGCTCGAGCTAATCGGGTAATACTATCCAAAAGAATAACCACATCTTGTTCGTATTCAACCAATCGCTTGGCCTTCTCTAAAACCATATCGGCTACTTGGACGTGCCGGTCCGGCGGTTCATCAAAGGTAGAGCTGATGACTTCCGCTTTGACCGAGCGCTCCATGTCGGTGACTTCTTCGGGTCGTTCGTCAATCAACAACACAATCATCTTTATATCGGGATGATTTTCTGTGACTGCATTGGCTATTCTTTGTAAAAGTATGGTCTTACCTGTCTTGGGCTGAGCTACAATTAAACCACGTTGACCTTTTCCAATAGGTGTCAGCAAATTCATAACTCTCGATGAATAATCCCGTGGCATATGTTCGAGATTTATTTGATCATGGGGATAGAGCGGAGTTAAATTATCAAACAGTATCTTCTTTTTGGCCTCTTCTGGATTTTCAAAATTAACCGCTTCAACTTTCAGAAGGGCAAAAAATCGTTCGCTTTCTTTTGGTGGCCGAATCTGGCCTGATACAGTATCTCCGGTTCGTAAACCGAATCTCTTGATTTGCGAAGGCGAGACATAGATGTCATCTGGGCCCGGCAAGTAATTGTAGTCAGGAGACCTTAAAAAACCATAGCCATCTGGGAGCACCTCCAGAACCCCCTCAGCGAAAATCAATCCCTCCTGTTTGGTCTGCTCGGCCAAAATTCGGAAAATTAATTCCTGTTTTTTCAGTCCAGTAGCCCCGGAAACATTCAATTCCTGCGCGACTTTAGTGAGTTCAGATATTTTCAAGGTCTTTAGTTCAGCGATATCCATAATCCTCATTCCTTAAATTTTAATAGGTTGATAATTTTAAGAACAATTAATTCAGTAACTATATGTGATCCGGATCTTTGGTTAATGATCAAAAATCGATAAACCTAATAGGGACAAGATATATCGAATTCTTGTAGTTATTTTGATGGATTTAGTTGCGATATTCTAATAATCTTGGGGTAAACACCTGCGCAGTTTTTTCCGCACGACTATTATAATCTATATGGTTTATCAATCAAAACGACAAAAACACTCAATTTTATTCCTTCAGAATCTACCAAACATAAGAATAAAATTATACTGAAGTTATCTAAGAAGCATCGAGGGAAATTAAGACATGTAGTGTTACAAGCACTTCCGCATCATCATATATGCTTATGTTCTTCTACCCTTCACATTAAACCAGGGACAACATCGGGCAAATAATCATATTCTTGAGTTGCTTAAAATCACCACCTTTTTCTTTCTACTCATACTTTATACTATCGTCAATTATCATTAGTTTGATAATCTAATTCTAGTTTATGCCAAAAAAGGTATAAAATCAGATGGTTAAGACCTACATAGCGTGATAAAGAAGATAGCCTTCCAGCTATTGAATGACCAATTAATATTCAACTTTCGCAAAGTCTTAAAGCACAATATGATTGGTTGGAAGGTAGACCGTTCGCATTCAGCTTGACTAACTAAGCAACAGATTCTCTGAGTTCCTTAATCAACTTTCGTATCATTCACATTAACTATTTTGTCCTCTATATCCTACAAACCTATTTCCTGAGATTCGTAAGCTCTGTTGACATAATTGAAAAGGATTTACCTACTATGACGGGTAGTTATTTCGATGGAATAACTTTGGCCGGGTCACTTTTTCAAACAATTTAAAAAAAATAAACCTATTTGTCAAGACTTTTTATAAAATTTTAAGAATTCTCCGACGGTATAATGTGAACCTGTTACGCAGATAAGGTCTTCTCTGGTAGCAAAAGAGAGAACATTTTGAATGGCCTCTTTCATATTACTACAAGCTTGAAAATTACTTGAAAACTGTGACATTGCCTGTGCAAGCTGTTGCCCATCCAGGGCGCGGTCCGTTGAAGGAGCGACGATGAATATATAATCAGCAACGGATGATAAGCTTTTTACCATGGCTTTATAATTTTTGTCTTTAAGAAAACCAATCAGAAATATCAGTCGTTCATAATGATAGATGCTCTTTAGTGCAGATGTCAACTTTCGCATGGCTGCTGGATTATGCGCTACGTCCAAAACTATTTTAGGATCATTTTGCAATTTTTGCAAACGGCCCGGCCAACAAGCTCCCTGCAGACCCGCGTAGATATCTTCTCTTTTTATGTTAAAGTTATTTTGAGAAAGAATTCGAATGGCTGCTATGGCAAGAGCTGAGTTTTTGATCTGATGCTTCCCAGCTAAGTTTAATTTCAGATTGTAATAGCTCTCATCTGAAAATATTAAATCAAATATTGAAAACTCCTCTGTTACCTTCTTACGATGGATGGTACATAAATACTTCAGATCATAAAATGTCGCCTTCCTTGACTGAGATATATCGGATAGAATTTCTTGAACTTTCACATTCTCAGAGCCTGACAAGCAAGGGATCTGAGTTTTGATAATTCCGGCTTTTTCTTTTGCTATGCTCTCTGTCGTAGTTCCTAAATAGTCTGTGTGATCCAGATCAATCTCCGTAATGATGCAGAGCTCAGGTTGTAATACATTGGTTGCGTCAAATCTACCCCCAAGGCCCACTTCTACAAAAGCCACATCAATCGAAGAATCTGAGAAATGTCGGAAGGCCAATGCAGTAAGAGTCTCAAAATAAGTACATTCAAACCTTTGAATCGTATCGCCAAAATGGTTCAAATAAAGTTTCAGTTTTTCCCACGGTATTGGTAAGCCGCTCACTTTGATTCTTTCTGCAACATCAAGAAGGTGTGGGGAAGTATAAAGCCCGGTCTTGTAGCCGGCCTGTCGAAATACAGATTCGAGTATGGCCGCGGTTGAACCTTTGCCATTAGTACCAGCAATGTGAACACTTTTAAATTTCAAATGTGGATTGCCCATTTCTTCAAGTAAAGCAGAAATATTCTTGAGTCCTAACTTCCATCCATATCTTTGGAGACTCGTCAAGAATTCTAATGTATCGTTTGCATACATTTCGCAAACCTATATTACACAGGGTGCGCAGTTATTGTGCAATATTTTACCATATTAGGTAACAAATTGCACCAATTTGATTTTACACAATTCGTGAGAATCTTTTCTTAAAGTAAAGTGAGTTGTCTTAGAAAGTTCTCTAATGTGTCCTATTTGTTATTTTATCTATACTTAAATAAGGCATTTTTGTAGATTAAATCAATGAATATTTGACTCTTATTTCTAAATTTTAAAATCACATAATTAATTAACAATTGGCACATAATTTGCTAAAAATTAAACAGATATTTCCACATGATATTAATTTTTGCTGAGGTATTCCTTTGCGAAGTAAATTTTGCACACTATTCACTTCAATATTATTAGTCTGCTCTTTTTATAACGTACTGTATGGCGGAATTACAGGTACTCTTTCCGGTTTGGTACGAGATAAAGAAACAGGCAACATTCTTCCCGGCGCTTCAATAGTAGTGGAAGGCACGACCATGGGTGCTATGGCAGACAAAAATGGATTTTATATGATCCAAAATCTACCAGCAGGTACTTATGATGTTAGCGTCATCATGATCGGCTATTCCAAACTTACTATGAAAGATGTAAAGATTTACGTCGATTTAAACACTGAATTAAACTTCTATTTGTCAACAGAAGTTCTACCCTTAGAAGAAGTTGTCGTAACCAAGAAGCGCGAGCTTATTCAAAGTGAAATCACATCTTCGACTTATTTTGTATCAGGTGAAGAGATCAATGACAAACTTCCTATTGACTCATTTCAAGATGCTACTTCTCTTTTGCCCGGGGTCGTAGGAAATCACTTCCGCGGTGGAAGAGAAACTGAACTTATGTATATGCTGGATGGCCTACCGTTACAGGGAGGGCTTTCTCGGGAGATTTCTAGTTACTTTCCAAATAGCTCCATAGTTGAAATGATGGTTCAGACCGGCGGGTTCACAGCCGAATATGGTCAAGCCACCTCTGGAATTATCAATGTAGTTACCAAACACGGAGGAAGCCAAGTAGAAGGAGAAGTTAAAGTATATACTGACTTTCTTGATACGGGCATAACTGATAATGACAACACGCGCAGACTGGAATTCAACATCGGTGGCCCCCTAACAATTGGCTTAGGCGGCCCTATTATCAATGCCAACTATTTTATCTCCGCCGATCTTAATCTTAGCGACACCCCTTGGCGCAAACAAATGCGAAAGGCCTTTGACTCTCCTATTTTCAAAAATTATAATATCAATTCAAAATTATCTTTTAACATAGGTAATAGTACCATTCTCGCTCTTCAAGGATTAATTTCTAACTGGAATTGGAGGCAGTTTGATCCGCAGTGGAGTTCAAACCTCGAGGGCTTAGCAGAACACCGGCATTATAGCCACCGACTAAGTGCTTCGTTGACCCACACGTTTAGTCCAAGATTGTTTGCCACACTGAGGACCGCTCGATATGCCTATAAAAAGTCTGTTTTAGGTTCTGTCGAAGACGATCCACCAAAGTTAGTTTTTGAGAACCCAGGGGATGCAACAAGCCCAATTTTAAGTGGCACCCAACCGTGGGAAGAAGAAACCAAAGAAAACGTAGATATCATAAAATTTGATGTCGTGGGACAGTTATCTGCTAAACACCTCTTAAGAACAGGCTTTGATCTTCAATATTATGACTTAAGGTCCCAAGGTACACGATTTAGCGCTGTACCTTTGAGAGGAGTAGATAACTCAATAGGTTTTGCCAAAGCCACAAATAATTACGGTTATCATCCAAACTTCTTTGCACTTTATATTCAAGACAAATTCGAGGTCAATGGCATTACCGCTAATTTTGGGGTGCGTTACGACGTTTTCTCACCTCGAATTTCTATTGAACAAATACCTCAAGAATTTCAAGAATTCCGGGCACAGGTGCAAGCCTCTCCTTCCAATAAAGAGGCCATGACCTATACGCCTTTATCGCCACGACTGGGCGTATCCATACCTCTTTCTGACCATGAAAGGCTGCATGTGAATTATGGTTGGTATTATCAGATGCCGCCTTTGTATTATTTATACAGCAATGCCGATCATAAATTGACAGGCTATTGGCCGATAATCGGAAACGTTGATCTAGAACCCATTAAAACCGTATCTTCCGAGTTCAGTTATAAGCGAGTCGTCTCAGAAAACTTGTTATTCGTGATTACGGGATTTACTAAGCAGTTTACTAATTTAGTGGATAGCCAATCTTTCGTTCTTCCCGATAGTCTGATCGATTCCGACACTCCTACCGCTGGCTTCACTCGCTTTACCAATACAGCTTTTGGTCGAGCGGCTGGACTAGAAATTACATTGCAAAAACGAATCACAAAAGAACTTTCTGGAAGAGTGAGTTATACTTATATGAAGGCTACGGGTACCAGTTCTACAGCGGAAGATAATTTCAATGTGGCTGTTTTCGGTGCTCCAGACAGCCAAAATAAAGAATTTCCTCTAAGTTGGGATCAGAGACATTCGATTATTTTAGATGCTGATTTTGAAAACCGCAATTGGAGAGTTAATGTCTTATATCGCTTGTTTAGTCCCCTTCCTTTCACAGAACCCGGAAGTACGACACCCAATAATGCAAGAATGTCCTGGCGGTCCATTTTGGATATCAAAGTAGTGGTAAATAAAGGCAATATATTGAGCGGCAGAATGAAGCCGTTTTTTGAAATCAGAAATCTTTTTAATGAAAAAAACGTTGTTGATCAACCCAATGACACAGGTATCAGGGCTTATCAGCTTTTCGATCCTATCAGCTCTGATTATGGAAGAAGGCTGCGGTTAGGCATGACATTAGATTTCTAACAACTTGCCAAGATCTAATCTAAGCAAAAAAGCCTACCAAACTTTATTGGTAGGCTTTTTAATTTCAGTCTAAAAGCTATTTCACATACTTTTTGAACCGCTCGTTAATCCTTCCCCAGTGCAAATTATTCAAAAAGTTATCGATGTACTTCGCACGGCCCGGGCCATCTTTGTGATAATAAGCATGTTCGAAAACATCGCATGAAACGAGCGGAATACCACCCCAGATGGCGCCATATTGATGTTCATCAACCAAAACATTTAGCAGTCGCTGCGAATATAGGGCATCGTATACCAGTAGGCCCCAACCACTCAATTTTGCTGCAAAGGCCGCAGCTTTAAAATCAGCTTTCCAATTGTCCACAGAACCAAAATTCTTTTCGAGAGCTGCCTTTATCTCTGGTCCTTTGTTTACATCTCCATCACCGCCCATAACCTCCCAATAGACATCGTGAAGCAAAGCCCCTGAATGGTTCCAGGTGAATCTTCGCTTCAACTCACCAAACTCACTCCAGTTGCCATTGGCGGCACTAACATCCGCGCTTTCCAGGGCCTGTTCAATTTTATTCATAAACGTGACATAACCCTTATGGTGTGTATTGTAATGCCAGTCGGTGGTCTCCGGGGATACGACATCCTTCAAAAGCTGCTTAGCCTCCTCATCTGAATACGGTCGTGAATTGAATTTCCATTCATAAGCCATAGTGCTACCCTCCTATTGGTTTTATTAAGAAATTTATAAAATCCATTGATCTTACGATACAATTAAACATTTTA
>JBHIAW010000148.1:0-7379 GCA_046758765.1 bacterium | reverse complement strand
CTTAATCCTATCCCCAGGCCTAACCTTATCTGTCAAATTCATCCCATTCATAATCGCTAACTCCTCAACGGATAATTTACCTTTACGATATCGATTAAGCAGGCTCTTTAATGTAGCACCTTTTGTTACTTTAATTACCCTAATTCTTGTCGGTTTGATATTCTTAGCTTTTCGATTTTTAAGCCGGTCAAAATGGGTCATGGTGTATTTAAAGGTGCTAAGATTGTTATTGAACTTACCTGGGGAGCAAAAACCGTGGAAGACATAAACCCTCCCGCCTTTTTCTATAAAATAGGAAAGCACTCTGAGATTACCTTGTTGCTGTGGTACTTCAGTTATCCGTATTTCCGTATTTAGTCCATTTAATTTCGTATAATCTGATTGAATTAATCGTCCTTTGGAGTTGACCAGAAATTTTTCGGCTGCGCTTCTTGCACTTGCTTCTTGGGAGAGCGTGAACAAAATGGCTGCGTCTTGGTTCTTATTAACCATTTGAACCTGTTGCGGCGAATTATTCAACTGCCAATCCCTGGGCACCGGGAATTGAAAATCCAAGCTTGGATGATAAAAGTATCCGTTCTCGACAAATCCCTGGCGCGGGTCTTCTCCGAAAACCATACCATCGATCACATTTAAATAATGCACTCTTTCTACCTTAAAACGGGTAGGTGGCATTTTTTGCTGCCATTCCTTAGCCATTTGAAGTGTTTTAGCTTCTCGCTCCTCTGGGTTGGGGTGCGTCGAAAACCAGCCCGGCAAATCTTGACCACTGCGCTCCTGTAAACGGTTCAAAGTGCCAAAAAAATTCGACATATTTGTAGCATCATATCCAACCCTGGTTGAATATTCCACGCCTAATTGGTCAGACTGCCGCTCCTGGTCTCGACTGAACTTTAAAAATAGTAGGCCTACGCCTATTTGTGCGACATCACTAAACTGACGAAACTCTTCGGAGAAAATACTGCCCAATCCAAAACCAACTTGGGCAAGCTGCGCACGGGTATACTGCTTGGCACTGTGACGAGCCGTAACGTGACCAATCTCATGACCCATGACGCCAGCCAATTCTGCTTCGGAATTCATATAGGCTAAAATGCCTCGGGTAATATAAACATAACCTCCCGGCAGAGCAAACGCATTGATGACCGGGCTGTCCAAAACCCGAAAATGAAATTCCAAATCAGGACGGTGAGAAATCCTCGCCATCTTTTGGCCAAGCTGGTTTACATATTCCGAAACTTGTGCATTATCATACAGCCCGTAAGCCGCAACGATTTCTTTATCCGCTTCTCGGCCAAGTCTAATTTCGTCACTGTAGCTCAGCAAGCTTAGTTCCTTTTTACCAGTCACTGGATTGGTTGCGCATGAAGTGAAGAATTGTAGGAGAAAGAAGATTAATAGAGAAAACTTTGATTGAGAGATAATTTTTTGTATCATTTTACCCTCCTTAGTGCTACAAATGAATCTCTGTTTCTTGGGCACGAACAATGAAATGCGTGGAGTAAGGTAACTAATTTTGCTTAAGGCTTTACCTTCCTAAGTTATTGCAATTTTCGAGACGCATGTAAATTTGATACCCAACTATTTCAACATAGTTCCCTAATGATTATATTTCGTAATATTGACTTGACTTTTTTAAGTAAGCGATATATCTTGTGTGAAACTGCTTTATTTATGTTTTCCAGAACAGATCATTTAATATGGAGGAGAAATGTGTAAACAAGCAATGAATCTGCTCATTTTACTTTTACTACTGCTTCTATTGAGCTGCAACAAAGGAGGAAGTAAGATGGAAACCCTGTCCTTGGATATTCATCCTGATGTTGGAGAACGATTGGCGAAATTTGCTCCGGTTGAAATCAGTACTGAGATTTCCTTTCTGCCAGAAAATGAGCAAAAGGCGTTGGCTAAACTCATCGAGGCCAGCAAGTATATGGACGACATTTTTTTACGACAAGTTTGGGGCAACAACCCAGCTTATCTTGAAGCTTTAAAGGCAAGAAAAGATGATTTAGGGCAGAAAGCCTACACTTATTTTATGATTAATTTCGGTCCCTGGGATCGACTGGATGAATCCCCGTTCATTGGCGAGATGGAAAAACCCAAAGGTGCTGGCTATTATCCTGAAAACATGACAAAAGAAGAATTTGAGAATTATGTAGCTACACATCCAGAGGAAGCCGAGGCCCTTAAAGGTCTTTTTACGGTGGTGCGTCGTCAACAAGATAAACTGATCACCGTACCTTATTCTGAGGTGTTCAGACCTTGGCTCGAACCAGCAGCGAAACTCATGCGCGAAGCTGCTGGGTTGACTAACAACGAGTCTCTAAGAAAATTTCTGCAAACCCGGGCGGATGCCTTTTTCTCAAACGATTATTACGAAAGCGACGTAGCTTGGATGGACCTGAACAGTGCGATCGAGATTACAATCGGACCGTACGAGGTCTACGAGGATAAGCTGTTTGGCTACAAAGCCGCCTTCGAATCCTTTGTGACAGTAACCGACCCCCAAGAGAGTAAAAAACTGGCCCGCTATAAGGCCGAATTGCCTTCGATGGAAATGAACCTACCCCTACCCGATAACATGAAGAATCTCAATCGCGGCACTGAATCGCCCATCCGGGTAGTGGATGTGGTTTATACCGCAGGAGATACCAAAGCTGGGGTGCAGACTATCGCTTTCAATTTACCCAATGATGAAACAGTGCGTGAGAAAAAAGGCAGCAAAAAGGTGCTGCTGCGCAATGTCATTACAGCAAAATATGAAAAAATCCTCAAACCGATTGCTGAGCGTTTAGTAAAGAATGACCAGTTGGTATACCTTTCTGCGAATGCCTTTACCAACGAGGTGCTGTTTCACGAACTATCTCACGGGCTCGGTCCTGGTAAAATCAACATTAATGGCCGTGAAACCGAAGTACGCCTTGAACTAAAAGAACTGTACGCACCCTTAGAAGAAGCCAAAGCCGATGTAATGGGGATTCATAATATGCACTTTATGATCGAAAAAGGCTTGCTGCCTGAATCCATGCGCAAAGAAATGGCTGTAACATATCTTGCAGGTTTGTTTCGCGGCATTCGATTTGGCATTGGTGAAGCACACGGTAAAGGTAACGCCTTACAGTTCAACTATCTGATAGATAAAGGGGCTCTCGTCTACGATCAAGACTCTGGCATATTTTCAGTCGACTTTAACCGTTTTGAAAATGCTATCAAAGACTTAGTCCATGACATTTGCGTATTGCAGGCCCAAGGCGATTACAACGGCACACAGAAATTATTTGAAGATTATGTGTATCTACCTGAAACGTTGCAACAAGCCTTGGAAAGGTTAGATGAGATTCCTGTGGATATTGCGCCACAGTACCCATTGGCTGAGCAGTTAACCCAAACGGCAGCTTACTGACGATGTGGAAGGCAAAGAACGGGAGTACGATTTTCGTATTTATCTGCAGCCGGTATTGAAAGTGAAAAAATCAATGACGTTGACTACCATGATCGGATTTACAGTAATCGGTATCATCGTTGATGTTTTAGGATGTGCATAATCGGAATGCCCGGCACAAGTCATGCCGGACCTCTACCGCTGCTGAGTGAAAACGACCTGGCGGTTCGGGATGCGCTTCGGCAGGATGTGCAAGAACTGGCCGGTGAAATCGGAGAACGTAACGTAATACATTACCAGAACCTCTGCACTGCTCAAGATTTTATAGAATCATCACTTAAGGAAGCGGGATACGAAGTCCGACAGCAAGGCTACGAAGTTTCGCGGAAAACCTGCTATAATATTGAGGTGGAAATTTCTGGTGCCGAATCAGCGAATGAAATCGTTATCGTGGGTGCACATTACGATTCCGTGCTCGGCTGTCCTGGTGCAAATGATAATGGTTCTGGTGTTGCGGCGCTGCTTGCACTGGCCCGGGCGTTCGCTGGAAAGAAGATATCCAGGACCCTGCGTTTTGTCGCGTTCGTAAATGAGGAGCCACCCTTTTTCCGAACACGCAAGATGGGAAGCTTTGTTTATGCCAAAGCCTGCCGTCAACGCGGTGAAAAAATTGCAGCGATGTTTAGTCTGGAGACTATTGGCTATTACACGGATGAAGCCGGTAGCCAAAGTTACCCTTTTCCTATTGGGCTTTTTTATCCTTCAACCGGAAACTTCATTGCGTTCGTAGGAAACCTCTCTTCACGTGGCCTGGTTCGTGAAGTCATCGCCTCGTTTCGCCGTCAGGTCAAATTTCCATCGGAAGGTGGGGCATGGCCGGGAATCATTCCGGGTGTGGGCTGGTCGGATCAGTGGGCCTTTTGGCGAATGGGCTATCCGGCAGTCATGGTGACAGACACCGCTCCCTTTCGCTACCCGTATTATCATACGCCGCACGACACCTCAGAGAAGATTCATTACGAGCATTTAACCCGAGTGGTGGTTGGACTTAAGCTAGTTGTGGGGGATTTGGTGGGAGTCGTTGGCAAATAAATTTGAAAATAATTGAGGTAGTTATGCAACCTCATCTGAAAAATTCTTGGATATTCACTAGCTATTCCTCAAAGCATAGAAATATTGCTGAGAAATTCACCGACAAAATGGATTCCATGGCTTTGATTTTTGGAGATCCTTCGAAGTCTTCTTTCAATTCATTTAAACCTATAATAATAAAAAATTCCTTGACTTTATAGTTAGCAATAGTTATAATTCAACATAAAAGTTGCGCAGCGAATTTGTTGCGCAACATAGTCATTGCGTTGAAACCGCTACTAATGGAGACATACCATGCCTGAATTGATCGTTGGCAGTCCACCTCGGGGAGAGGACTATTTTGGACAAGACGAATTAATTGATAGCATTTGGGCTCAACTCAAACACGACAATGTATTGTTAGTTGCTCCCAGGAGGTTTGGCAAAACAGGCGCAATTCAGTAAGAAATGGCGTCCCATTTCATTGACCGAGGAGGCCTATGGCATAACCAATGTGGCTGACTTATTCGTCGAAGTACTCAAAATTTTCTCTAAAGAAACATGTGACTTGAATTTAATGAGCTGCTACGAACGGATAAAATGTGATAAAAATAACGCAAGGGTAATTGATTTATCAAAAAGAGCAAGAGAACTAACAAAGAACTTGTAATTAGCTTTATTCGACCGACTCCGTTGGGTTGTGTCAGTGCAGACCATAACAATAGCTGAGTGGTCTGGATAATCCTCAAAAATTATTTTTTGTGCTTTATGTCATGTAAGGAAAGCACCCGAGCCTTTCTTTGCACCACTGTTTCCTTTGCTCGATCCTTTTCAACATTTTCAGCAGGCTGTTCTGTCTCTTCGGGAGGAATGACCTTTTCGATCCGGACGGACGTGCCTGACATCGTAAATTCAGTCCCTCGAATTTGCTCATCATCAATAATCCAGGTCAGCAGTTTTAGGGGCAGAGTCAGTACGAGGAACTTGACTCGCCACCATTTGGGTTTTACGTCCGGAGTGATCTCTTCTACTCGGGCATAAAAGGCTGGCTTATCTTCGATGTAAATCAGAACTAACTCTTTTTCTACCAGAGGGGCGTTTTTTAGTCTCATGAATGGTTTACTAAATTACAATTCATTGTCAATATTAGTAAAATATGGATTGAGAAGCAATGAAAAACTAATGGAATGTAAAAATTTCGCATTAGAAGCTTGACTCTAAATGAATATTATCTTATAATTATGATTTTAGAATAAGCGAATAGTAGGTTACTTACGAAGTAACTTTACTAAACTTCAAAAGTCTAGTAAAGTTTTAATTCCGGCTCGTCCGGGTTAGGTTACGGATTTGATGTTTCGAGAAAGCCAATTAATAGATTTTGTCCCTCATCCATGGTTAAGGGGTGGGCACCTCCAAACCATTGTAGGCTACTATCTTCCCAGCTCAGATGCTCCGGGGCCACCTACTCTATACAAAGTTACTCTATCTGATGGTGACTCAATAGTAATTTGTGAAAATCAATCAGTACCTAACCGCCATTCACAAAGGTGCGTCTTATTCATGCACGGTCTGGGGGGTTACGCTAGCTCACCTTATATGCTTCGAATAGCTGGGCTTTTTAATAAACATGGTTGGGTAACTTTTCGAATGAATCTTCGAGGCTGTGGCGAAGGCAGAGGGCTGGCCAGAAAACTTTATCATGCCGGAAGAAGTGAAGATATCAGCAAAGTCTTGGTCAGGATTTCGGAAATGTACCCAGATGTCCCTTTGATTGCGGTCGGATTTTCATTGAGTGGCAACGCACTTCTAAAACTCCTCGGTGAACAAAAACATCCTATTCCTTCAAACTTAATTAGTGCTGTGGCGGTCAATCCACCCATTAATTTATCATTATGTGCAGATGCTTTGAGTCGCACAAGTAATATGTTGTACGAATTTCGGTTCATTCGATTGCTCAAACAAGCTATTCGAGAACATCAGAATGATTTTGTGGATTTTCCAAACATGCAGTTTCCTTGGAAATTAACATTGCGTCAGTTCGATGATATTTGTACCGCGCCTCTCAGTGGTTTTCAGTCAGCAGACGATTATTACGAAAAATGCAGTGCCAAACCGCTCCTCTCACGCATTTCGCTCCCCACAATCATTTTAGCCAGCGATGATGATCCATTTATTCCACAGGAAACGTTTGATCAAATCCCCCGGAACAAAAATCTGAACATGAGAATAACCCGAAGCGGCGGCCACATAGGATATATTTCGGCTGATAAAACCCCATTGGGCAATCATCGTTGGATGGATTACGCTATTTTGGATTATGCGGAATATCTTGTAAAAACAGAGAGAAATTTCATGTTAGTTTGATGACCACGTCGGCAGGCGCATGCTCCCCCAGCGCCCGCAGGCCAGCGGCGTTCCGGGCTTCGTAGAAATTAGAACCAAAAAGCCCCAGATGGATCCAACATCTGGGGCTTTGTTTACCCTAAAATCAACTTAGGCTGCTGCTGGTTGAGCCGCAGGTTTATAAATAGCCGCAGCAACGATTCCAAGAATAATAAACTCAACCAATCCAAAAACCAACCATCTGATGGCTAAGCCTAAAGGAATGGGTAGGCTTGCATAACTACCAAAAGCCATGGGAATACTCATCAACAGCCCAATCCACAAACCATAGCGAACGCCTTCCATGATCCCTTTGCCTTCATACCCTTTTGTATAAATGAAGACAAACAAAAAGGACACAACGAGTTGTGTCACCCACAGAATGGGCATGTAAGCGTTCATCTCAGTCTGGGGTCTCCAAACATCAGCCGTTGCTTCATAGGCACCCTTGAGTAACACCCAGTGGACAATGATACTTAAAACAAAATACACCACAAATACCCCCAAACTGGCAAATAAATACCTTCTGGCGTTCATGGTT
>JBHIAW010000147.1:0-7466 GCA_046758765.1 bacterium | reverse complement strand
GTTTATTCGTCATTCCTACAAACTAGCCCGGGTTGTCATTCCGGAGGAATCTTCATAATTAACAACAGATTATGTCATCCTGAAAAAGATTCCTACGGGATGACAACTTAGTTAGAATCGAGGAAAATCTGGAGCAATGCGAGTTTTCGTTCAAACACTAACTAGGACAAGCCGCAACCAAAACTTTACCAAACTTTCAAAGTTTAGTAAAGTTATTTCTTGAAAAATATTTGCCCTTTAAGCAAAGATTTGACTCTTAAGGTACTAATATTAATTTATATGAAATTCTTTTGCAAATAAAAACGAAGATTCGACTGACACGATTATAGCACAAGAATCTACCAAATCAGTAGAAAGCAATCATGATATGGGACAATACCGATCTCTTCTGTCGCGATTTGCCCACTAGACCGCAACCGGAAATCGGGAAAATTCTGGTGACTGGTGCCACTGGTTACATTGGAGGCCGACTGGTACCAGAACTGCAGGCCAGGGGTTACGAGATTAGGGTGATGGTGAGGATGGCCTCTCCCGAACATGTGGAAAGATGGCCTGACGTCGACATTGTGGTGGCGGATGCCTTAGATTTTAACAATCTGACCAAGGCTTTAGAAGGAATTCACACAGCTTATTATCTGATTCACTCTTTACTTCTTGGACAAAAGAGATTTGAATCGGCAGATATCCAGGCCGCTATGAACTTCAGGAAAGCAGCAGAAGAGAAAAATGTCAAGAGAATCATTTATCTTGGAGGGCTTGGGGATATCCGTACCCCTTTGTCGCCTCATCTCAGCAGCAGGATTAAAGTGGCAGAGGAATTCAAGCGAGGAAAAGTCCCAGTGACAATCCTTCGAGCAGCCATCGTCATTGGTTCTGGAAGTGCCCCCTATGAAATAATTAAACATGTAGTAAAAAACAGTCCTATCATTTTTGTTCCTGACTGGTTAAAGACCAAATGCCAACCGATCGGCATCCGTGATGTGGTTAAGTATCTTGTTGGCGTGCTGGAGACCACGGAAACATGCGGAAAATCTTTCGATATCGGCGGAAGCGATATTCTGACTCTCGAGACGATACTGAAAAAGTTTGCCAACATCCTTGGTAAAAAAATCCTCTTTCTACCTTCTCCTATTAACAGTATTGGATTTTACGCCTATATCACAAGTCTTATTACGCCAATACCTTCTATGATTACTTGGAGCTTGTTTCAAGGATGCAAAAATGAGGTGATCTGTCAGAACGATGAAATCAAACGGGTCTTACCTTTTCAACCAATAAGTTATAAAGAAGCTCTCCTGAGAGCTATGTCGCGTGAAGAGCAGGACAATGTGCACACAAGGTGGTCTGATACCTATCCCCCAGCTCACGAACTGGCCATAAAACTTCACGAACTCACAGAGCCACCAAACTACATAAGTTCATACTCGCTCCTCACCGAAAAGAGCGCTTCTTCACTGTTCAGTTCCATTTGCAAGATTGGGGGGAAAAGTGGCTGGTTTAAAAGTAACTTTTTGTGGGGGATTCGAGGTATGATCGATCGAATCTTGCTGGGAGTTGGACTCTCTCGCGGAAGAAGAAACTCGTCCAGCTTGAGAATCAATGACGTAATAGACTTTTGGCGCGTCGAAAACCTTAAGCCTAACGAAATGCTTCTTTTACGTGCCGAGATGAAGTTGCCAGGTAGGGCATGGTTAGAGTTTCGTATCGATCAGCAAGAGAACAAAAACCGTTTATCAGTGACGGCATATTTTCAGTCTCATAAGTTTTTGGGGAAAGTCTATTGGTATGTGTTCCTGCCTTTCCACAACTTTATTTTCAATGATCTGATAAAACAGATTGAAAAGAGAAGCTAACATTTTTTTCGTAATGTTAAAATTCGGGAATAAATTTTCGTTTTAGTGGTATACTGTAAAGTATACTATAAATCTCTTTATTTAAGTATTGAATGAGCCGTGCAAAATGGACTCAAACAATGAAAAGGATGTACTAAGATATATCCAAAAAACTCTTTCGGGCGACGGCAAAGCTTTTGAATGGATCATTCGGAAATATCAAAAGCGTATCTATTTTACGGTTTTACAACTTGTCATGAATCATGATGACGCCGATGATGTACTGCAAGATACCTTTATTAAGGTTTACACCAAGCTTAATACTTATGACACTGAATATCCTTTTTATCCGTGGCTTTATCGCATTGCTATAAACACAGCCCTTAATCATCAAAAGAAGAAAGCACGAAATCGAGCTCTCTCTCTGGATGATATAGATGGGAATAATCACACAATCGATTTCTCCGAATCACCGAAACAAATGCATGACATGGTAGGGGGAGAGTTGGTAGCAGGGTTAAAAGAGGCCTTAAACAAAATTCCGCTTGAGCAACGCACGGTATTTATTCTAAGAGTCAGGGAAGGACTCACTTACCAGGAAATCAGCGAGTCCCTTGAAATTTCTATGGGGACCGTTATGTCGCGTTTATCAAGAGCACGGGACAAACTTCGTGTTCTTTTACAAAGCTATTTAAAGACTAGAGATATTGAGGTGTAAAAGATGCAATGTTATGAAATTAAGTCAAGGTTAGAGAAATATCTTGACCACAGGCTCGATGAAAGTGAACAAGATGAGATCACGTTCCATTTACAAAATTGTCCTCATTGTACCCAAGAACTGAGAAGTCTGCAAAAAATTGAAGAGATAATCAAGAGTAATCTTTATTGGGAACCCCCAAAAGAGTATTGGAAAACGGTTCCCAAAATTATAACCACCCGACTTGGACTGAATGTCCGGCCTTCCGTTTTTGAAAAATTGCATGCATTAGCCAATGATCCTATTCTTTCAAAAAGATTTAGATGGGGACTGGCGAGCGCTTTTGCTGGCATCGCTTTGATAGTTATCGTTAAACTAATTGATATCCCTAATTTATCTAAATCTCCCATGACCAATGGCCATAAGACGACCAAGGAACCCATTGCCCAAGAGTTAGTATCTCAGTCAAGCAATCTTCCTAAGAAGCTTGCCTCTATTTCAGACAAAGGCGCAGAGGAAAAAGATACTTCCAACATAAAATCCGACTCGGGAATCGAAATCAATGAGGCAATTTCATCGCATAATGAAATTTCACAAGCCTGGTTTGAAAGAAGTAGCATTAGTTGCCTTAATCCCAAAAAACCAAACGAGAAAACTTATTCTTACAACCACCAACTTATTCCAGTTGCCAACACAAATTTACTTTTTGATAGGGCTATTAAGTCGGAAGACGTCGATAAGAATGCAGACGCGGCGTTTCCCATTCAACGGACTTTTGGAATGGGCGGGAATATTTCATCGTCACAAAGAGCAAAAGCTCAAAATAATTCCCATGAGTTAACAGAGGCCGAAAATTGTTTTACTGAGACCTTATGGATTGTGCAGCAAAGTCATTCCTTGAGTGAGAAGCGAAATATATGGCTATCCTATGTAAGTAGAGAAAGGGATCCCACATATCGATCATTGGGAATTTATAATTTAGCTTTGGTTTTGTCGCAATTAGTGGAAAAAACCAAAGACCCAGAAATGGCAGAGGAGGCTTTAAGCTTTTATAAGGAAAATGAAAAATCCTTACAATTTCAGATGAGCCCAAGAAGATACCAAACTAAGATAAAGATTTTAGAGACAATTGTTAATAGCAGATGAAATTGATGATCTCTGGATTTAACATCAAATATTTTTGCAGCATTTGTGCTTTGTGCATTTGTGTAATAATATTTAGCGCGAATGGTTTGGCACAAGGATTTATTATTCCTGTGGATGATATCCAAAGCGACAATAGGGTGGTTCCGATACTTCGTTCCCACAATGTGCAAGTTAGTATAAGAGATCAAGCGGCCCAAGTTGATGTGGAACAGACGTTTTCAAATCCTGGAAAAACTCCATTAGAGGGCATTTACTATTTTCCTGTGCCCAAGGATGCCGCGGTTTCAGATTTTGCCATATATGTGAATGGAAAAAGAGTACAAGGCGAGTTGCTTGAGAGAGAAGAAGCAAGAAGAATTTATATCGATATTGTCAGAAAGAAAATAGACCCAGCCTTATTGGAATTTGTAGATTGTAAGCTTTTTCGCGCTAAGATTTTCCCAATACCTCCAAACAAAAATCGGAGAGTCACCTTACAATACAATGAGCTCCTCAAAAGCAAGCAAGGCTTAATAAAATTCCTGTACCCCCTGCGCGGGGATATAAAAGCAGAAAGGGCCATAGTAGTTGATCCAAGACATCTCAGATATGATCATGATGAATCTGATTCAAATACATCTCAAGTAATTAATGTGAAGTTACATTCTTCCATCGCAATAAAGAATATTTACTCTCCCAGCCATAAAATTGAAGTCTTAAGAAAAAGTGATTATTTAGCTCTTATTAGTTACGAAGGTAAGCGCCAGGCAGACAGCGATGACTTCATCCTTTATTACGGACTTGAACAAAGTGATTTTGGGGTAAACTTAATGACCTATCGAATGGACAGAGACAAAGACGGATACTTTATGCTACTCATTTCACCCAAAGTAAAAATTCCAGGATATAAAATATTGAATAAAGATGTTATTTTTGTATTAGATGTATCTGGAAGTATGGCGGGGGAAAAAATTCATCAAGCCAAAGAAGCTTTGAAGTTTTGCATAAATAATTTAAAGAAAAAAGACCGATTTAATATTATAACATTTGGTGTTGAGCCCAAATTATTCCAAAAGACTTTTGTAAATGCGGCAAATTATCGACAGCAAGCTTTAGAATTTCTAAATCGCATTGAAACAAAGGGCGGAACCAATATTAATGAGGCACTCTTGACAGCGCTGGATATGCATGGCGGGAGTAGTCAATCTGAAACGGTTGTGTTCATTACTGACGGACTGCCAACTGTAGGCGTAACTGATGTGGCAGAAATTCTTAAGAATGTGAAAAGATTAAATGTTCATGATTTCAGAATATTTACTTTTGGAGTTGGATATGATGTAAACACCCTGTTGCTGGATGGAATTGCTAAAAACAGCCATGCTGTATCGGATTATATTGAACCCCATGAAGATATCGAGGTGGCTATTTCTTCTTTTTATGAGAAGATAAGCCATCCGGTTCTGTCATCTTTAGAATTGGATTTTGGCGATATAGCAGTTAATGAAACTTACCCAAAAGAACTGCCTGACCTCTTCAAAGGGGGGCAGTTAACAATAATAGGAAAATACGAGAATTCTGACAAAACTTACCTGACATTATCGGGTCAACTTTCCAACGTGAGAAAAATATTTGAATATGCACTCGATTTTCCAGAGCTAGACGAAGAGAATGAGTTTCTACCTCGTCTTTGGGCTACTCGTAAGATTGGATATCTATTAGAACAAATACGTTTGAATGGAGAAAACCAAGAACTGAAAGAAGCAATTATTGAGTTAAGCAAAGCATTTGGAATAGTCACTCCATACACATCTTATTTAGTGCATGAAGATGATTTTATTCCTTTAGCCCATATTTCTTCGGATGAGACGTATTTATCCTTAGGTAGTTCTCCATTCGATGCCACCGCTTTACCAGAACCGGTAGGTAAAAAAGCCGTGGCTTATAGTAGAACCTTACGGAAATTAAGAGAGGCTGAGGCAGCAGACCTTATCAACTCAAGAATAATACGACATGTGTGGGGTAGAAATTTTATTCTGGATAAGAATGGATATTGGACTGATTTTGAATTTGATACCGGACAAAAAATCACACATATAAAATATGGCAGTGAAGTGTACTTCCAATTACTAAAATTGTACCCTGAGATCCGTAAGTTTTTCTCCTTAGGTGAAAAAGTCATTTTCAAATTTAAAGGTAAGTTTATTAATGTAGGTGATCGTGGTATCGAGAATCTAACCGAAGAAGAATTAATTAATTTTTTTGATAAATAATTTGGATTATTTTGGATGATTCAGTTGTAATATAAGAAACACATAAACCTTCACCTCTATCCCTCCTCCTTTTAGCCATGAAAGGGCCGTGATTCTCAAACACGGCCCTTTCATTTTTGTGTTGATTTTAAAGTAAATTTTAATTAAAGTTACAATGGCTATGCATCTAAAATTTACCAAAGAAATCGACCATTTGATTCAACTAGCCTTAACCGAGGACCTCAACGACTTAGGTGATGTTACCTCTAATCTATTACTAACATCCTCGGATAGGGGCAAAGCAGTCATAATTGCAAGGCAGAAAGGAATCTTAGCTGGACTGGCCGTATTACATCAAGTCTTTGATAAAGTAGATTCACGTATCAAAATTTCCAATTTAGTAGAAGAGGGCGCCTCGGTGAACGTTTCCGATACTATTGTTGCAATAAATGGTCCCCTTCGCAGTATATTAACGGCAGAACGCACCGCATTGAATTTTCTTCAAAGGCTTTCAGGAATTGCCACAATGACGTCGCAATTTGTTGAACAGGTCAAAGGAACCAAAGCGAAAATATTAGACACGAGAAAAACCACGCCAGGCCTTAGGGTGTTAGAAAAATATGCGGTTCGAGTCGGAGGGGGCCTGAACCACAGAATGGGCTTGTTTGATATGATTCTGATTAAAGAAAATCACATTCAGGCGGCTGGGAGTCTTGCGGAAGCTGTTAAGCGTGTTAGAGAAAATATGCTGGAACAGAATCTGAATCTAAAAATTGAAGTCGAAACCCGCTCATTGGATGATGTAGACGCAGCGCTTGCAGCAAAAGTCGATAGAATAATGTTAGACAATATGACTTTGTCCCAAATTCAAGAGGCTGTTAATGTCGTGTCAGGAAAAGTAGAATTAGAAGTCTCGGGAGGAGTCATCCTGGATACCGTACGAGACATCGCCAAAACTGGTGTAGATTTTATTTCAGTGGGTGCGCTAACCCATTCCGCCAAAGCTTTGGATTTGTCATTACTCCTTGATTGAACTTGATTTTTAACCTAATCATTTGTAATTTTAAATATGGTAAAAAAGATTGATCACATCGGTATTGCTGTAGCAGAGTTGGAATCAGCAGTAGAGAAATACAGAAATATAACGGGAAGGGAACCCACCCAAAGAGAAGTTGTGGATGCACAAAAAGTTGCCACGGTTTTTTTCCCGGTTGGGGAAGTGCGGCTGGAGCTCTTAAAAGGCACTCATCCAGATTCGCCTATTTCTAAATTTATTGAAAAGCGGGGCGAGGGTATTCACCATGTCTGCTTCGAGGTCGATGACTTGGAAAAGTCGGTAGATGTTATGTCAAAAATGGGGTTACACTTTATTGAACAGGCCTCAGCAAAGGGGGCTGGCGGCTCGAAAGTCGCGTTCCTCCATCCCAAAAGTGCCAGCGGAATCTTGATGGAACTTGTGGAATACCCGAAATCTGATAAATAATGTAAGAATTTAGCGATGTGAACGGGATAGCTAGTGATTGACCGAAAACTCGATTTTTGATGTCATTGCGAGCGCTTCTC
>JBHIAW010000146.1:0-7549 GCA_046758765.1 bacterium | reverse complement strand
AGTTAATTGCTCAAGTTATCCTGACTATTGGTCTAGAAATGTGAAAAGTGTTAAATTCTGCTAATAATTCAAACGAATTGATTTTTTTACTTGACTTTTTCAATTATTCCATTAGATTATTATGCTGTTTGAATTCTATGTTCGATGTTCAAGATTCGGTTGCCAATCGGCTTAATGGCTGGACATGGGGTCGAAAATAAGACACTGAGTAACGTGTGGATAGTAAAAGACTTACATTATGAATGAACAGCACGTTGTTTTTCCTGTGAGGTCGGATTATGAACAATTTAATAGAAATTCAATCAACACGGAGGAGAGAGTCGCAGTGTTGAATAGTCTTAGGTTATTAATTTTTATAGAATAATAAGTGACTAATTTTTTGAATTTATAATTTGGCACAATCTTTGAGGCTAATTTAAAATAAATTAACCAATTAGAGACTGTTCAATTTATTGAGTTTTATGCGATAATAGTGTAGGTGAGAATTACTTCTGGTTAGCATTTGCGGTATTAGCTTGATAAACGAAAGTTTTTGTACGGTCTCAATTCATGCGTTTCTAGCCTCGTTAAATGATCTTCCTGCTTAACCCAGAACAGTGGAAGGAGGCCCGTGAAATTAGACGGATCTAGCGCTGGTCGTAATGCCTCTGACTCTTCATCAACGAATCGCATCAAAATAATGCAGAGAGGCAATTCTTCTCCTGAAACCGGGAGTTTGAAAAAATTACCTAAGCAATTTAGGAAAAGATTTTACCAGGGTTATGAGCCGCGTTTTGTGATTATCTTAGTGAGCTCTTTGTTGTTACATTGGGGTGTGATTTTGTATTTATCAAATCGCTTACCTAAAGACGACAAAGCAAGTATTACTGAAAGAGTACGCAATCAATTTGCTAAATTGCTGCTGGAAGGAAAAAGCGAATTTCCTTCAACTTTTGAAAAATTTGTTGAGGAAGGTGCAGAGGTCAATTCAAACTTTAACTTGCTTGAATCATTCATAAATGAACTTGATAACTACGATCTGCCAATTGATGACTTATTGAACTTTAGTGAAGCAACTTCACTCGAAAAAAGAGGACCATCTGCTGAGACCATCCGGGTCAATCGAGAGATGACAGCAGAAAGAAGAAGAAGGACTCGAGAGTCATTATTTGAGGAAGTTGACCGCATAGGTCTATTAGGTGTCTTAACCTCTGGCAGCGGAGTGGTAACCTATGCGGAGGTCGCAGATATCTTGCAATTTGCTGACTCTACGGCCGGCGATTTGGAAAAAAGGTTAGCCTTTTTGACAAGTTTACGTGTCCCCCGGGCTGGGGATGGTCTAGGATTTAGACCTTTTGGTAAGCGCCAGGGACCATTTTTGTTAGCAAAATCGGATTACGTGTCGAAGCCACCATCAATCAGGGAAAATCGAACATATACAGCTAATGTTCACGTTAATGATTTTGTGGAGAAGTTGGGCCGGGTTAAGGAGGTAGCTGTTAGAAAAATACTAAGGTTTGAGGATGTTCCTTCTTCCTACGTTTTATCTAGTTTGAGTTCAAGATCAACTAATGGAAAGGTGAACCGATTGACCCGAGACCCAGTGGAGGTCAAGAAAGTGGTTATGTCCCACTGTTCCGCTATTCAAGACTGTTATACTCAGGCGTTAAAAAGTAATCCCTATATTAACGGCAAGGTCGTGGTAAGATTTGTAATTTCACCTGAAGGCCAGGTCATCTCTGCCACGGTCGTATCTTCCTCAATCAATGATTACCAGATGATTGAATGTATGTTAGATAGAATCTTGCGATGGAATGATTTTTCACCACTGCACCCCTCTGCGGATAATATGGCCATTAAGCAAACATACGTTTTTGGATTCTAAACATCTCTGCTTAATAAATTCGCTAAAATTTCAAACCCTCTGTCTTGCTGTAGAGGGTTTTTTTGTTTTTCACTCATAAAAGGTCTTGACTTTTGAGTGATTTTTGTTTAATTGTAATGCGCTGCTAATGTAATAAGTCAAGGAGGGAACCATGTATATATTCTGTAAACCAAGTCATACTATTTCTACTTTCTTAATGACGCTCATTTTATGTTCGACTACTTCTGCCCAGAGACTACACATATTTGAGCCAAAGAGCTATTTTTATACCTATGACGCTTCCCATCCGCCTGTACTTACTTTGAATCCCAAAGATACATTACTTACTTACACCATTGATGCTTTTGGGAATGTAATCAGCCGCAGTGACCAGAAGGCGTCCGAGTTAGTGCATTTACCGAAAGTTAATGCACAGACAGGTCCTTTTTACATTTCAGGGGCGGAACCCGGCGATGTATTGGTGGTACATTTGGAAGATATTCAACCCACCAGAGAATATGCAGTTTCTACTCATATCCCAGGATTTGGAGCATTAACTGGAGAAACTTATTCCGCGATGCTTAATGATCCACTGCCTGAAAAAACATTTATTTGGCAACTTGATATCAAAAGACAGACAGGAATTTTAACGCTAAATAATAGTAAAGTCGAAAAAGTAGAAATTCCTTTACAACCATTTTTAGGTACAGTAGGTGTGGCACCAAGATTTGGAGAAGCAGTACTATCGCTGACTCCTGCAGAACACGGTGGCAATATGGATTGCATAGAAACCAGAAAAGGAGCAACGCTTTACTTTCCGGTTGCCGTAAAAGGGGCATTACTCATGCTGGGAGATGGTCACGCAGCCCAAGGTGATGGCGAAATATGTGGAACCGGTCTTGAATGTCCTCTAAGAGTAAGACTAACTGTGGATTTGATTAAGAACAAAGCCATAAGCTGGCCAAGATTTGAAGATGGTGAATTCATCATGGTGGCTGCCAGCACGCGTCCTCTGATGGATGCCTTTCGTGCTGCCCAGGTTGAGCTTGTCAATTGGCTGAGCAGCGATTACGGATTTGATAGATGGGAGGCACTGCAACTCGTTTCACAGGTAGGTAGAACTCGGGTTGGTAACGTGGTAGACCCTAAATATACCGTGGTTGCAAAATTCCCCAAGAAATACTTACCAATAAATTAACAAGCACTCTTATGATTTCTTTGAAAAATAGATTAGCTTTAATTACCGGCGCGTCAAGAGGGATTGGAAGAGCGACCGCTATTCTATTTGCACAAGCTGGCGCAGAGACCGCTTTGAACTATCATCAAAACCAGAGAGCGGCCCAAGAAGTTTTCGAGCGAGTAAGTTCATTCGGTGTGAAAGCTCAGTTAATAAAAGCGAATGTCGTAAATTTAGAAGAAGTCAAAAGAATGGTCAGAGAGGCTCTGAATGATTCTGGCAAGATCGACATATTAGTAAACAATGCTGCAGTATGGACTTACGCGGCAATTGATAGCATGTCCGAACAAGTGTGGGATGAAACCATACGTGTTAATCTAAAAGGCACCTATAATTGCTGTAGTATGGTTGTACCAGCGATGGTTTCTTCCGGCGGGGGTAAAATCATCAATGTTTCTTCTACCGCCGGTCAACGGGGCGAAGCCTACCATTCCCATTATGCGGCTACTAAGGGCGCTGTAATAAGTTTCACCAAATCATTAGCAGCGTACATTACTGGGGAAATCATCAATGTCAATGGAGGCTCGGTTCTGTGTGGATAGAAGAAATGCAATTATTTAGTGATCGAACGAAAACACAAAGGTCACTAAGAATATTGAACTTATGTCGCAACGAATTTGAGAAACTCAGTTTATCAACCTCTGCTTCTATCCGTATTTTCAATTCTCTATTAATTCTTTATTCATAAGATTTTGTGTCTTTGTGGTCATAACTTATTCAGGTTAGGTTATCAGATTGGATTAAGAATGGAAATTTTACCTACTGGAAAGATCAATTTAGAATTATTATCCAATTTGATTGAGGACTATTGCACGACCGATGAAACGATAGTGGTTGGACCAAAAGTTGGAGAGGATGCGGCTGTAATAGATTTACGTGATAAGTACTTAATTGCAAAGACGGATCCTATAACATTTGTAACCGATGAGATTGGAATCTACGCCATCCATATCAATGCAAATGACATTGCTTGTATGGGAGGAGTCCCTAAATGGTTCTTAGCTAATGTGATTTTGCCCGAAAAACAAACGACGAAGATACTGGTGGATGACATATTCTCTCAGATATCTGATGCATGTTCTAAATTGAATATCTCATATTGTGGAGGACATACAGAAATTACCACTGGCATTGATCGACCCATTGTGGTAGGTTGCATGTTGGGAGAAGTCGAGAAAGATAAATTAATAACCTCGGCTGGTGCCGAAATAAACGATCATATTATTCTAACCAAGGGTATTGCAATTGAAGCGGTTTCGATTATTGCAAGAGAGCGCGAAGCAGAAATATTAGAAACGTATTCTGACGAATTTATTGCTCAATGCAAGAATTTTGTTTATGACCCGGGCATAAGTGTCTTACCTGAAGTTAGAATTGCTCAAAGAATTGGTGGTGTGCATGCTCTGCATGACCCAACTGAAGGTGGCTTAGCTATGGGATTATGGGAACTGGCAACCGCAGCTCAGGTAGGTATGTCTATTGAATTTGATAAAGTTCGAATCCTTCCGGAAGCAAAGTTGCTTTGTGAACAGTTTGATTTAGATCCTCTCGGTGTTATTGCATCTGGTGCTGTATTGATGACAGTGGAAAAAGCCAAATCGTCAAAAATTGTTGAGGCGTTGAAAGCGACAAATATTGAAGCTGAAGTGATCGGGAAAATTCTCGACGCTGACAGAGGGGTGAAAATTCTCATTAATAATGATTACTATGATTTACCCAAATTTGATCGGGATGAAATACTTAAGATATTCTGAATCAGCTACCCGGAATCTTAGTGTAAATCCCCACTCGGCGGAGTGAGGATTATTTTTCAGCTAAAGCTAAGAAAAAAGTTAATCACAGATTCGGAAAACCTGAACAGATGTTGAGAAATACTATTCCTTTATGCCTTATACCCTATACCCTACACCCTGCATCGCAGGAGCTTGAACAATGCCAAAAGTCATGCTCTCTGAATTTAATCCTCATAGGGTTTCGGAATCTGGGGTAATTAGTCTCTTGGGATAGCATATTTTTTCATTTTGAAACGAAGAGTTGCTTCTGGAATTCCAAGTAACCGTGCGGCTTTGACCTGATTCCCGGCAAATTTACCCAGAGCCTTTTTAATCAAGTAAGTTTCTACTTCTGATATTACACCCTTGAGGTTTTTCACTTCCAAGAAGTCCAAAGGATGACGCTTAATTTCAAAGGGCAAGAATTCAGTGGAAAGCTCTCCAGGTGGTGACATCATCACTAAGTTTTCGACACAATTCTTTAATTCTCTGACGTTGCCCTTCCAATCGTATTCAAGAATGGATTCAAATAGCTCTGCTGGTACTGCAGGAATTTCCAATTGGTTTTCTTGACAATATTTTTTTAAGAAATAGATGAATAATTCAGGTATATCTTGTTTCCTTTCTTTTAGAGGTGGGATGGAGATCGACAAAGTTTTCAAAAGATAAAATAGGTCTTTGCCAAATTTACCCGATTCAATGTCTTCAGTCATATCTGTGTTACTCGTGGAAATAATACGAACGTCCAATGGGATGTTCTCTTTTCCGCCTATTCTCCGAAATTTCTTTTCTCGGATAACCTGAAGTAATTCGAATTGGAATTCAGCATTGCAGTCACGGAGATGATCCAAGAAGAGAACGCCGCGATTTGCCTTTTCAAGGATCCCGATGGTCCTTTTTATGGTTCCAGCTTCCTCGGTTTCTTCACCGAATAGGTCTCTTTTGTCAATTGTGTGCCTCAGAGCCGAACAATTTAACACCACAAAAGGTCTGTTTTTACGCGAGCTATTCAAATGGATTTGCCGGGCAATAAACTCCTTCCCTGTACCCGTATCCCCCACTATTAATATATTACTGTCCACCTTGGACAACTTCCTAATGGCTCTATTGAGGCGTTTGGCTTCAGGACTATTCCCCACAATTTTTCCATCCCGAACCGATTCAATAAAAATGTCATTTGAATTCATTTGATTAATCCCCATTTAATATTCATTACTTTTAGTATTAAAATTTAGTAACTCCCCATTTTGTGAACGCTTTTGGTACAGTGCGGTCAAATAAAACACTAAGATCATAACTCCGATGAATAAAACTATTATGTTTAGCCTTAGAAAAGGATAAAAATCAAAATAATTCATGCTAACCATAAAGAGAAAAGTTATGAAACCAAATGTATTGCGTTTCTCATGAAAATATGCCTTTGCAAATCCGAGAACAAACAATGATACCGCAGAACTTTTCTTTCTCTTGATGGGCACGCCCATATGGATTCCTCCGACAACAACGCTATCATAAAATTGGCCGAATTCAGAGTAGATGTAATTTAATTTCTTAAATAATATTATTAAGAAAAAAGAAAGATTTAATAATAAAATGTATTGACTTAACGAAAAGAGTTTGATATTGTAGATGTAGCCAAAAATATCTGTGATTTCCAATAATATCATAATGAAAAAGCAAACCATTAGTGAATTAATATGCTCGCCCAAAGATCTGTCATATCTATATAAAAGTACACCGTAAAAAATCACAAAAAACAGCGGAAGAAATGTCACCTTCAGGATACTTTGGTAAAATATGGATAAATCTTCAATGAGAAGTATATATTTTTTATCTAGAAAGTATGGATAAAAATGCCATATATAAATCGGAATTATGGCAGCTAAACTAACAATGTAAATCAATAGAGGTTTATGATTGTTAAGTAAATATTTGATGCAAATATATAAAATACAAAATGATAGTAAGAAGCTCAAAAATATTTTTCGATATTCAAAAATGTAATAGTACAAATAATTATCACCAATAAACTGTGGCACAAAACTAAAGCTATAAAAGAGTAAGAATAGGCCCAAATTAAAGAAAATGGCTTTGTTGTACTGTTCTTTTTTAATTATGAAGAGGCAGTGTAGAAATAACAGAAAGTATATTGAAAAGTTGAGCCAAGAGAGAATGGGTATATTTTCGTGTGGTAGGTTTGATATAATAACTAAAAATAGTACATAAAATAACCAATAATTGATAATTTTTATGTATGTATTGAAATTCTTTATTATCATTTTGACCCGAACAGTAATTATAGTAAATATAGATTAATTCAAACTTGTATCCTAATTCTAATTTGAAATCCCCCTCTTTCTCAATATCTACAATCATGACCGGGGTTTGGGTCTTGGTCTAATTGGATCTGGCAAAGGATCAATTAGGCTACCTTTCGATGAAATGGCAGATTCTAAGTTTGGACTCGATGATGTCGATGGCATGGCAGAGGCGCTGCTCAATCCAACATCTGATAGAACCTTAGAAACCAGGCCCTGATTATCTGCCATTGAAAAAGCTACAACAAAGAACACGTAAAGTAAAACAACCATAGCGACAGCGAACAGTTTATTCTTCATTTTTTTCCTCCTTTCATGAAGGGGTACTGTTCGGGTCGCTATAATATAAAATTAATATCTTAGAATGTCAAGTAGAAAA
>JBHIAW010000145.1:0-7586 GCA_046758765.1 bacterium | reverse complement strand
AAACGGCGGTTGGTTCCTACCCAGAGCAGGCAGTGAAAGAGATGCACCAAATAGCTCTAGCTACTGAGGCTTCCCTAAAGTATGAGGAACTTCTACGCATCAGAAGTATTTTGCCTCACGAAACAATTTCTGGCAGTGTAGCTTTTGCCACCCGCGAGTTAGCACAACTTACTAAGGCATCCACAATAATGGCTTTTACCCTTTCTGGAAATACAGCAAGAATTATTTCAAAGTATCGTCCGCGCTCGCGGATAATAGCGGTCACCCCCAATTATTCTGTAGCAAAACAACTGCTGTTATACTGGGGAGTGGAAGTAATGGTAATCGACAGAGTACCAAACATTGAGAAGTATTTTGAGTATTTCCTCCAACAGGCGATCAGGAAAAATTTGATAAGCAAGGGAGAGTTGGTTGTGCTCACGAGCGGAATCAAGAAAGAATCAGATAAACCTTCGGGGAGCATAAAACTACTTTCAACGTAAAACTCAGCCAAAATAGAAAAATAGGGACAGCGACCATTATTATTGACAGATTGAGTCTCTGCATGTAAATTTTTGACATGCCACGAATATCAAGAGCCGTAGCAACAGGTTTTCCTCATCATGTCACTCAAAGAGGAAATTATCAGCAACCTGTTTTTGAAGACAACAATGATTTCAGACAATATCTACAATGGCTTAGAGATTATACTCGGAGATACTCTTTGAAGATATGGGCATATTGTCTTTGGGAATCAATAAATGGTCGCTGTCCCTATTTTAATTTTATACATACTTCTCTGGTTCAGCCTTGAACTTGTCATGACAGGCCGCTGAGCAGAAGTGGTATGTCTTACCCTCGTACTCTTCACTAGCGGCTACATTGTTCGGGTCAATGTCCATCCCGCACACTGGGTCCTTCACAGTTGCTATTGCTTTCTCCTTTCGCGTTTTCTGTTTTTTAACTTCGACCTTAGGGGCTGTCGTCGGCAGAGCTGCCACTCCAGCTGTTGATAGGGGCATAGGTTTGTAGCCCCGTAGTCGGTTGGAGTTGATAACCACAGAGAGAGAACTAAAGGTCATGGCCGCCGCGGCTATCATGGGGTTTAACAACAGACCAAAGGACGGATACAGCGCACCGGCAGCTATGGGAATACCCGCGGCGTTGTAGAAGAAGGCCCACACTAGGTTCTGGCGGATGTTCCGCATCGTGGCGCGACTCAAGGTTATGGCCGTCACCACCCCCTCCAGTTCGCCTGAGATAAGGGTAATGTCTGAAGCCTCAATGGCCACATCAGTGCCGGTGCCGATGGCAATGCCAACATCCGCTTGGGCCAGAGCCGGAGCATCGTTGATGCCGTCGCCCACCATACCCACCAGTTTGTTCTCTCCCTGAAGGCGCTTTACTTCCAGAGCCTTATCTTGGGGTAGGACCTCAGCCAGAACTCGCTCGATGCCCACCTGCCGGGCTATAGCCTCGGCAGTGTGGCGGTTGTCGCCGGTAATCATCACTACTTCAATACCAAGGCGCCGCAGTGTGGCCACAGCGGCTGCAGAGTCCTCTTTAATCGTGTCAGCTACAGCCACCACGCCGGCTGGTCTGCCATCTACCGCAGCAAATATTGGCGTCTTTCCTTCAGTTGCCAGGCGCTCTGCCTGCTGCCCCAGTACACTGGTTGCCATGCCAGCATCCTCCAAAAGGCGACGATTGCCTACTAGCACCTGGCGCCCATCCACGGTTACCTGGATGCCTTTACCAGTGACTGACTGGAATTCGGAAGGTTCGGCCAGCGCCAGCCCTCTATCTTTGGCACCTTGGATAATGGCCTGTCCTAGAGGGTGCTCTGAAGAGCGTTCCGCTGATGCTACCAGTCGTAGCAGCTCGTCCGCGGTAACATTGTCTACGGGAATCACATCTGTTAGCGACGGCTGCCCTTTAGTGATGGTGCCGGTCTTGTCCAGAACCAGGGTCTGCAGCTTGTGAGCCGTCTCAAGGGCTTCGGCGGAGCGGATAAGAATGCCGTTCTGTGCGCCCTTCCCAGTACCCACCATGATAGAAAGGGGAGTGGCCAGACCCAGAGCACAGGGGCAGGCGACAATAAGCACCGCTACCGCGTTGACCAAGGAAAAGACAAGGGCCGGTGTGGGCCCAAAGTTGAACCAGACGACAAAGGTCCCAATCGCGATAAAGATAACGACTGGAACGAAGCGACTGGAAACCAGGTCTGCCAGACGCTGAATGGGGGCTTTGGAACCCTGCGCTTGCTGCACCAGCCGGATAATCTGAGAGAGCATGGTGTCTTTACCTACCTTGGTAGCCTTGAAGCGAAAGGCACCAGTCTGGTTAATGGTGGCCCCGATCACGGTATCGCCTTCGCCCTTGGTAACGGGAAGGCTCTCCCCGGTGACCATGGACTCGTCCAGTGTAGACCTCCCTTCAATTATTTCTCCATCCACTGGTACCTTCTCCCCCGGACGCATCACCACAATGTCGCCCATCTGGACCTGCTCAATGGGAATGTCTTCCTCCTGTCCATCGCGGACCACCCGGGCGGTCTTGGCCTGGAGCCCGATGAGCTTGCGGATCGCCTCACCGGTGCCCCCCTTGGCAATGGCCTCCAGGAGACGCCCCAGTATGATGAGGGTGAGGATAACCCCTGCCGCTTCGTAATAGACCTGGCGGAGATCCCCCGGCAGTACACCTGGGACCACCGTAACCACCAGGCTGTAGCCGAAGGCAGCCACCGTTCCAATGGTGATGAGTGTGTTCATGTCAGCGGTGCGGTGGCGCAAGGTTAGCCAGCCAATGCGGTGAATAGGCCAGCCGGTATAGAACATCACCGGGGTGATGAGAGCAAGCTGGAGCCAATGGTTGAGTAAAATGGAAGGCAGCCACGACGGGTCAAAGAACTCGTGCGTCATCGTTGCAAAGACCACCGGGGCAGTCAGGACCGCCCCCACGACGAGTCGCCGGGTCAGGTCCCGCCGCTCGGCGCGCCGGTCAGCGGCCTCCCGGTCCTCGGTCTCTTGGGTGCCGGGCTTGTCCCTGAGGTGAACCTTGTAGCCGGCGGCCTCGATGAGCTGCTGCATCTGCTCCGGCGATACCTGCTCAGGGTCATACTGGGCGGTAACCCGCTCAGCGCCGAAGTTGACGTGAACCTCGTCCATACCAGGAAGGTCCTTGAGGACCTTCTCGATGTTGACAACGCAGGTAGGGCAGATAACGCCGCTACCGACAATGGCAAACTCCACCTGCTCCAGCTTCCCAACCTGCATGGTGGGGCCTACGCCCACGGCCAGGGCATGTTCATGGGTACGGCCATTACCGCGGGGGGATACTGGTGTTTCGGCCCGCTCCTTGGCTTCTTCGCCTTCCTCAACAATAAGAGTGCCATGAAGCATGTTCATCCCGCAGGCGAAGCCAAACTCACCAGCTTTGTCCGGGGTGAACTCCAGCGTGGTTCTGGCAAAAGGCGCCAGTGTCTTGCTGGCATGGAAATCGGGGAAGACTACCCTGGAGCTACAGTCACCGGCTTCCTGTCGGTCGAATACCAGACGAAGCGGGACGCCTTTTCGGACCCGAATTATGTCCGGTGAATAGCCGCCCTTGACGGTGATCTGTATCTCCTGTATGTTTCCCTTAACCTGGGCTGCCTGAGCCTGCCTGGGGCCAAAGAAAAACCAGGCCAGGAAGGCGATAGCCCCCACTCCACCCAGAGTAACTGCTATTTCAGCTATGGGCATAGTGCACCTCCCGTTTTGAGAGAGTCAAGATTCTATTTCAGTATCTTAATGAACTCCACCAGATCGTATAAACCGGGCTCTGACATTCGCCAGCGGGCATCCGTCTGTCTACTGGCTCGCCCGTGGGGTCAATCCCCCTGGTGATAACTCTCCTTAGTATCTCTTCATTATAGCGTGGATGCTTTTCGTGTTCCTCTTTGCCTGGCTTTTCCTCATGCTCTTCCTGAATTTAACTATAGCACTAAATCCTGAGAAAGCAAATACTTTCTTTGAATTCCCGAATTATAGTATCAGGGTAGAACTCTTCAGATTTCCTTCTACTTAAGAGACGAAACGGATCTTGAATGCAGACCAGAAAAAAATCATGCGATCGGATTACCATCAGTTTCAACTGAAAATTAACTAAGTGATAAGAATTAACCAAATAAATGGGATATATTGTAAGTTCCATGGTCCTTCTTGCCTTTCCCGTAATCAATACAGTCCAAATGAGATTCTTTAATTACCATAGTTTCAACATTATTATTGGTGTCGCGAGGACTTGTCGAAGTTACTAAACCTGTTATCCGAGAAGAAGATTAAACCTATTATTGCGGAAAAAATCCCACCGGTTGAGGCTGTTCACGCCCACGAACTGCTTGAAAAGGGGGCAGTAAAAGGTAAAATTGCGTTGGTTTGCAACACTTAACCCTTTTAGACCATGATAGATTGACAATCACTGGACTTTATCTTAACTTATCTCCAGAAGATCCTATCAGAAAATTTTCAAGTAAGTGGTAGGCACGTTCGTATATGCTTTGTTAGCCGAAATAGTGCCTAATCAAAAGAAAAAGACATATTAGTTTAAGCAAGGCGGCTATCCTATATGACAACAATATATAAAAGCCCTGAAGGTGAAGCTAAAGTATTATCTCTTTATGATAAAGCTCTAGCTAAACTTAGGATTGAATTCGAAGAAACAATTGTCAATACTCGTTTTGGCGATACTCATATCATTATAACGGGGCCAAAGGAAGCACCACCGCTAGTAATCTTACAGGGTGGTAACACAGTTAGTCCAGTTACTTTATCATGGTTTTTGCCATTGACTAATGAATATAGATTATATGCACCGGATACCATAGGTCATCCCGGTAAAAGCAGTCAAAATCGTGTATCACATGCAGATGATGGCTTTGGTAAATGGGTTGTGGATATTTTAGATGGTTTAAGCATCGAAAGAGCAGCCTTTATAGGCCCTTCTTATGGAGCAGGTATAATTCTCAGAACAGCAGCCTTTGCACCTGAACGAATATCCAAGACAGTATTATTTGTTCCTTCAGGTATTGCTACAGGTTCAATAAGTAGAATGATATTTAAGATTATTATACCGATGTTTATGTATCGGTTGTTTCCAACCGACAAAAGATTACTTAAAGCAGTAAGCCCTGTGTTTAGTGGTGATGTTGACGAAATCACAGTTGAAGTTACTGGTGCAGTTTTTCTTCATGTGAAGCTTGAAACGAAAATGCCCAGATTAACCTCGGAAGAAGAATTGAAGAACTATAATGCACCAACACTGGTTTTGGCGGGAGAAAAAGACATATTTTTTCCAGCAGAAAAAGTAATTCCGCGAGCAAAAGAGATAATACCTAATCTAGTTGCAACGGAGTGTTTGAAAGGAGAAGGCCATTTTCCATCCATAAAAAATCTTAAGTATATAAATGAAAGAATTTTAAGATTTTTGAAAGATAATATATAACCTTTTGTTTGAGCACGGCACTACATTCAGCTAACAGCGGATACCCGGTTCCGCTTCGCTACACCTAAATTGCCTCGCCGTTGGCTCGGCAACTTCGGCTACCCGCGGACCGTTATATGAAATTCCGAACCCCGCGTTTGAAAACAGAAAATTATTTAAAGGTCAAAAAGAGTTTAATATGGAGGCAAAAATGAGCAAAAAATCGAAACCACGCAAACCTTGGCAAGAAAAATTGGCAGATAGTAAAGATCTGCCAAAAGTCGAAAAAATCACTGAGAAAATGAGTAAAAGATGGGGGACAGGTACTGTTGTTATTCCAGCACCAAAAGAAGTAGATGAAATTATGAAAAAAGTCCCTGAGGGTAAACTCATTACAATAAATCAAATTCGTGCGACACTTGCTCAAAAACATAATGCTACAATTGGTTGTCCGATAACTACCGGAATTTTCGCTTGGATTGCGGCCAATGCAGCAGAGGAAGCGGCAATAGAAGGAAAGAAAAATATCACTCCTTACTGGCGGACATTAAAAACAGGGGGAGTTATAAACGAAAAATACCCTGGTAGAGTAGAGGCTCAAAAGAAACTTTTAGAGAAGGAAGGACATGAAGTAATCCAAAAAGGTAAGAAATATGTCGTTTTTGATTTTGAAAAATATCTGGTAAAATTATGAAACAGGCCATAACATAAAGTCGTATGAATTAGCTTTATTTTATGGATTTTTGGTAGGGCTGATACCTTTACAGTTAGATTTTTAATATTTCCACTCAAAGCTTCCTTGCCTGCATTATTTGAATCAGTTATGCCTGTAATCCGTACAGTATGTGGAGTGTTATTTTCAAATCTGTATTTCAAGCGACTATTCAAAACGCCAAAGCGTTCTTAGCCATTCAACAAGAGTCCGGCAGTTTTGATGTCTATATTTGGCAGTTTGTAGGCGGCACGCCCAAGAAAAATGCCTGGAAGACATTGAAAGAAGTTCCTTCCAAGACGTTATACCCAATAAATCTGGAGTCCTAATAAATTTAGAGGGGGTAGTTTTCCTCTAGAAGCATTTAAATATCACATAAATATTTATCAATAAAGAGGATAAAAAATGAAGAACCAACAAAACAACTACTACATCTCCCGCAAGCCAAAGCTATTAAGGGAATTTGACAAGACAGCACGTCTTATGAGAGACACTCTTGTTTCACGCTACGGAGAGGATTTTTCAGATACGCTTTACAGAGAAGTCCGGCAAGAATACGAGGAGCTTATCCCACAGATTCCCTACATTGAGGGTGCCAGGGCTGCTCCACTCAACACATTTCTCCGTATAACAGCCCAGGAACTCGCTGTCTATAAGGCAATGAAAAAATACAACAAGACCACAGGAGAAGTCTGGGAATTGTGCCACGAGGCACTTAAATTGAGAGTAAAAGAAGTCCCAAAATTAAAACGCTGGCTGTTAAAGCGTTTAATGTTTTCGGGTTTTATGAGAAAAAGAGTGGAAAAACGTGCAGCAGAAAATCAAAAACTTCGTTTTGGAGATTTTGAGGTTAAATATGTTAAGGGAGACGGAAAAGAATTTGACTGGGGTGTTGATTACATTGGATGTGGTAATTACAACTTTGTGAAGGATCATGGAGGAGAAGAATTTGCTCCATATGTTTGTATGTCAGACATTGCTTTAAGTGATGTAATGGAATGGGGGCTAATAAGAACCGAGACACTTGCCGACAGCTGCAAAAGGTGTGATTTTCGCTTTAAAAAAGGAGGAAAGACTCAGATTTCTTCCAAAACGCCTGAAGTACAGGCAACGATCGAAAAAATAAGGAAGAAAGAGAGGGTTATCTTATGAAAGTTGTTAAATTAGCTGACATTAAGAAAATGAAAGGAGAGGAATTTCATGTCAATGTTCACAATTTGTACAGCTTTTGTAGCTGAAGGAAAACTCCAGGAGAGTCTGGCAAAACTTACCACTTCAGAGAAAAATTTTACCCGCGAAGTGGGGGTACTTTTTCGCAGGTTCTTTCAATGTACTACGCAACCACATATTATTTGGGCTATTACCGAGTGGGAGTCAGAAAAACATCACAACGACGCGGCACAATCTTTGATGAAAGAACGCCGGGATGATC
>JBHIAW010000144.1:0-7587 GCA_046758765.1 bacterium | reverse complement strand
GAATCTTTTTTGAATCAGCGTCCGAACGAACCTTGTTTATTTAGTGCTAAAATTTGCAAAGATTCCTACGGAATGACAGGGCAGCCTGAATAGTTACAAAAATATTTTAATTAAAAAATCATGCAACCTAAATATTTAACCTACTGGCGTCATCGTTTTCAAAAACAACTCGATGAGGACAAAAAACGAGCCGAATCAGCTAGATCGGAATTGCCAAAAGCCATAAGAATCCTGAAACAGCACGGCGCAAAACGGATTATTCTTTTTGGTTCCTTACGCGAAGGGCATCGATTCCGAGGCCACCCTGATATCGATTTAGCAGTTGAGGTATCTCAAAACAAGATTTTTGTCGAGCCTATGCCGATTTGATTATGGCTCTAAATTGGCGCATTGACTTAAAAGCGTTGGACGAGTTCGATTCCTTTTTTGAAAAATCCATTCTAACGCGCGGAGAGATCTTGTATGAAAAATAAGGAGAATATACCGGTAATTGTTGCCGAAATTACGGAAGAACTTTCAAAATTAAAGAGACTCGTGCAAAAACTATCAAAAGTAATATGCGTAGCAATATTTGCTATCACTGAGTAATCGTAAACGAAGCCTCTCTTATCTTTTTCTGCGAAGAATTCTTATCTGTGACTGTTACCATTAATTCATAATCACCGGGAATGAGTTTTGAAATATCAATTTCAAAATTTTTCCTGGCATTTCTTTTTGAACTTTCAAATGTGAAGAATTGCAAAAGCCGCTCTTTACTCTTATCAATCCTACCTTTGTCTTTTAACCTCTTAATCTCACAATCAATGGTAAAAGCCGCTTTATTATCTGACCCAATAGTGAGATGATATAATTCCAAATAGACTTGTAAGGCGTGCGATTTCCTAATCGGATCTCTCGGTATCACGGGAAATGGATAAAAATCAACATAAGTAGGCGTTTCTAAGCCTACTATCAAATCACTCACCTCAAGCTTAGTGGAATCATCGGAAAGGGGGATGATGTCTTCCAATAAGCTGCTGCCAATTCCAATAACTTTGACAGTGTCAGGTATATCAGTTTCCTCTATCTTTGCTTTTCTCTCGTTTAGCTTAAACAGTTCTGCCACCAGAACATATTTTGCATGGTTATTTGTTTGTGAGATTACAAAAGTTGCGGTATTGAGGTTCTGCATGGCAGGATACTCAACTAATCGTTCTCTTTCATCCCACTCATGATCATATTCAATCAAAATATATCTCATCTTGTGTAGTGACTTTCTTTGTTTGTTAAAAAATGTTATGTAGATCTTTTCAAGTTGACTTTCAGTGCGAGAGGCAACAAATACACAAAATCTTGGTTGTTGCTCTTTATCCAAATAACGAAACTTCTTATATTTCAAAATTAGAGGAGTAAAGCTTTCTAATGCATTAGATTTGTCTGAAGATATGTATTTTAGATTCGCATTAGCTCGATCAACACTTCTGTAATGACTAAGCAATCCCCGCAGGACATCATGATTCGGACTGAAGCGACCAGAAGCACGGGCATTGGACCAAATCGCTTCAAGTTCTCTATAGCGGTCTAAATAAAAGCCAGCAAGACCGATTAATTCTCTATAAAACATAATCTGCAACATTGAGCCCGGAAGAATGCCGCCGGTATTTTTGACACTGCTTCTGCGAAAGGCGCGTTCCGGAATGAAATCCTCGATCCCCAATCTTAAACCATACTTACCAAATCCCCCCCGCTTACCGAATAAAAATATCGTTGTACGCTCCGATTGAATGTTTGAATAAATCCAAATCTGGTATTCTGGAGTGGTATTATATCGCTGAATTTCTTGTCGAATCAAAAAGTCGTTCAGAATCCAACGCATGATTTCAAGTTGATCGATGCCCAGCTTGCCTTGATAAATGACATCTGGCTCGCCATACTTGACGTAGAGCAGTCCTCTGTCATCGGTTCCATATACCGAGGTAGAATCTTCTTTGAAGTTCTTACGTGCCGTCGCTATACGCTCCCAATGCTCCAGCAACCTCTCGTTTTTCTCCGTCGTGGGGATGGGATCCTTGTGTATCCAAAAATCCCTCATTAATTTATTAATTGATGTTTTACCATTCTTTAGCCACAGTAACCAATTGGAGTATTGTTCTTTTGGTAAAAGCGGGGATAATCTTTCAATTTCTTTCTGAACCACGTCTTGATATTCATTTGCAGTGATTTGTGAAAATCCCCAAAAGTACATCATGCTGGCCTTTGCATAATATTCCGTAGCATGCTGTTCCGTAACCAATTTAATAAAATCAATTCCAATTCTGGGATCTGAAATTCCCTGAGCAAGCATTGAATCTCTGGCCGTCAGCCAAATATTCAGTGCCTCTTTCCAGTTTCCACTGTCCCTTTGTGCTACGCCTTGTTCATAGAGACCAGGTTGATCAAGGGTTAACGGTTTGGTTAAGGTGGGACTATGAATTAAAAAGAAGATAATCAGGAGTTTTTTTTGGCATAACTTCACTTAAGGTTCCTATTGTTGTACCGCTTCTAGCTTTGCTTGCCTTGCTGCTTGCACTAGACTTTTTTACCGTTTGTTGGGGGATGGCTTTTTAGGATGATCCTCTCTATATGCAATAATAAATCCCCACAATGCTGCTAAAACCAATCCAATAAGTATAATGTAAACACCTTCCATTTTCATTCTCTTTGAGCTTCCACTGCGCTGCTACAAAGATAAGTGAAAAAAATCAATATTGCAAGTGTTATTGAGTTGAGAACTTTGAAGCGAATTGACTCACAAAACAAAATGTCCACCACAGGGTGAGTAAAGAACATTTATTCTCCACTCATCAGGGATGGACATGGGTTATGTGAAGAGTGTTTTTGTTGATGAAAGTCGTTTAAGTACAACAAATTATCCAGAAAATCTGGACAAGGCAAAGAATGGATCCGGGGATCTTTCTCCGAGCACAATCTCTGCCATCATTTCCCCCACTGCAGGACCGTGTTTAAAGCCATGGCCAGAACCGCCACCCACGAACCACAGGTTCTCGGCATGGGGATGTCGGTCGATGATGAAGTGATGATCAGGAGTATTCTCATACACACATGCACGCGGGTCCAGCAACGGTGCGCCTTTGAGCCCTGGAAAACGAAATTCAAAATACTTACGTGCAATTTCGAACCCCTCTTGGGAAGGTTTCCTTTCATCTGAAGTTGGGTCAATTAGGTCGCCGCGGGTATCGTCCGCCATCTTAAACCCTCTGCGTCCATCCGCTGGGATGCCATAAAAGATTCGCTCCCCAAAGTCGACCCAGACCGGCAGCCTCTCTTCGATAAATCTATGATCACCGGCCGGGATGCCAAAATAATATACTGACTGGGTAGATGAAGTACTATCCATGTCTTCGTCCAAAACCAGTAATCGCCGCTATAATCATCAATGGAAATAATACAATTCCATAAAAGAAGAACGGTGCTAACTGCGCCCAAGGAAGAACGACCGCAAAAGCATAACTTTCGGCAACTTCACGCTGGACAGCACTTGCGGCTACAATTGTTGCTGCATATGGCAAGATGTAAGGGAACGAGCATGATTGTAGCTAATATAAATATTGCTAAAGGTAGCACACTCGAATATGGGCCACCACGGAATTCAATTACTTTTGGCGATTGGCTCATGGCTTCCTTTCATTGAGATAAATAAATCCATTCTGGTCCACTAGGACAACCTAATTTATTAAATATTAATGGCATTCAACGACCAAGCTCCAGCGAAGCAATGCGTGCCGTTTCTGCGAGCACTGCGGCGCCGACAAATATACTCTCCTCAGCCGGATAGAAATAAGGCGAGTGCGCCGGGATGGGTTCGGCCCCTAGCTCACGAGCCCCAATTCTAATGAAGCAGCCTGGTATTTTCTCTAAATAAAAGGCAAAATCTTCCCCAGCCATGTTTGAGAAGCCAAGCTGAGCCAGCGCTTCTTCACCAAGCAAGGAGGACACTGCCTGTCTGGACCAGCTTACAGGCTGCGCCGGATTTACCAGCGCTGGAGTGCCCGGCTCCACCTTAATTTCGGCTCTTAAATGGTACGCTGCCGCCGTGGATTCAGCTACTTCCCGTAATTCATCTTGTAGAAACTGCCGTGTTTTTGAATCAACCGACCGTAAAGTACCAGTGAGTTTAGCGCTCTCCGGAATAATATTTGGTGCGCTGCCAGCGTTTACCGTGCCAATGGTTACCACTCCCGCGTGGGCAGGATTCAATCGGCGTGACACGATGGTCTGCAAAGCCGTGATCAATGCCCCAACTCCTACAACCGGATCGACTGATTCGTGCGGTCGCGCCCCATGTGCACCTCTACCGACCAGTTCAATCTCGAAGGTATCTGCAGAAGCAGCCAACGGTCCCTCCTGAGCCACCACCCGTCCAACTGTAAGATATTGGTCAACATGGGCGCCAAAAATCGCTGATACATCATCCAATATACCAGACTGTAGTATTGCCAGACACCCTTTTCCAATTTCTTCGGCTGGTTGTAGAACAATGAGCACATCTCCTTCTGCAGGTTTCTCCTTAAGCAAATGTGCGACTCCCACAACCCAGGCTGCATGTACATCGTGACCGCAGGCATGCATGACGCAAGGTGTAACAGACGCGAACTCCAGACCGGTCTGCTCCTGAATAGGCAGCGCATCGATGTCCCCCCTGACAGCAACTTTCGGGGCATTTGAATCTCGTCCTTTGATTCTTGCTACGACCCCGGTGCCAGCGATGCGATCGAGCTCTGCTGGTTGCAGCAGTGCCAATTCATCGTAAAGTTTTTGCGCAGTCCTTTCTTCTCGGAAAGATAATTCAGGATGTTGATGAAGATCTCGTCGCAGTGCTACAAGTCTGGATTGGAGTTTCTTAGGGAATATCGATTGAAGCTGATGGGGAATTTGTAATGTCTTTGTGGGTACGTTCATAATCTCATGATTCCTTAGCGCGGCGAAGCCGCAATTGCAAATTGCAAAATGAAAAATGCAAATTGAAAAATTAATTTCGCACCTCTCAATAATGACGCCGAAGGCAAATGACTTCAATGGCTTAATGACTCGCCGTGGTAAAACTCTGGTTAGTACTTAAACAATAAAATCCTTAGTCCAAATGCAAATAGATTTATAAGACAAAATAATTGACGACAAAATCATTCACAATTATTTTGTCTCTAATCATTTTGTCTTTTGGGGTTCCGGCTTCTCCAGGTCTGGAATTATTCAGACAAAAAAACTTTGCTAAAAAAACAAAGTTTCAACTCTCAACAGAGTAGCGCAGCAAAGCCGCAAATTTCAGAATTGTAACGATTTGCTTATTCGTACGTTTACATTGGAGTCGTTAAGTCATAACGCTGCGCTGTCATTTATAGTCATTAGTTAGATTTGATTGGTAACACTATGATCGTCTGAATTAGTGCTTGGAAAGGATTTCACACCGAACCGTAAGATTTTCCACCCGATCAAGATCCACTGTAACCCCCATGCCTGGTCGGTTTAAAGGTACGGCCATCATTCCGTGATCGTCCATGGCCCACTCCGGAGTGACAATATCCTGCTCCCAGTAGCGTGCGCTTGGCGATACATCAGTTGGCAGCAGAAAGTTTGGCAAGGAAGCAAGCGCCACATTATGCGCCCGGCCTATGCCACTTTCAAGCATGCCCCCACACCAGACCGGGATGTTGTGTTCAGCACAAAAATTATGCACAGCTATGGCAGAAGTAAAGCCGCCCAACCTTCCGGGCTTAATGTTAATGATTCTGCCGCTGCCAAGTGTTACCATATCTTGGGCCTTGGCTAAACTGGTGATTGATTCATCCAAACAGATTGGAGTTTTGAGAAGCTTCTGCAAAGACGCGTGCCTCACAAGGTCGTCCCAGGCCAGCGGCTGCTCGATCATCATCAGCCCAAACTGGTCAAGTTGTACCAAACAGTCGCTGTCATTTAGCGTGTACGCATTGTTCGCATCCACCATCAAGGGTGCTTCGGGTCCGAGGGTCTCGCGCACGGCACGAACATATTCTACGTCACTCCCAGGTTTGATTTTGATCTTAATCTTACGGTAACCTTGTTCCAGAGACTCCTTTACTTTTTTGACCAGCCCCTCTGTGGTTTTCTGAATGCCAAGGGAGATGCCTGTGGCGATTTTCTCACGAGTCCCTCCCAGCAAACGGGCCAAAGAAACCCTTTGCCTTTGCGCCGCCAGTTCCCAGACACCCATCTCGACAGCGGCTTTGGCCAGGTAGTGGCCGCGAAAATCTTGCTCCAGAATACCATACAGCTCTTCTGGTCCCTTGAATTTTTTGCCCAAAACGCGCGGTGAGACCCATTCTCGAATGGCCAGCCAGGCGGTGTCGATGGTCTCTGGCAAGTAGTTAGGTATTGAGCCTGCCACACACTCAGACCAACCCTCACCCCCGTCCGAATCCCTGAGTTGTAGGAGTAAAATCCTTCTATCTTGAGTCGACCCTGAGGAGATCTGAAACGACTCTTTTAAAGTCATTAAGATCTCGCGCATAGTGATGCTTTCTATCTCCAACATATTATCCACGAGTTACTTATCCTTGAGAAATTCAAACAACTTTTACAGTAAGCACGTAAAAACAGCGGTCACTTTCAGCCTCGCGATAAAAAGTCTCCACTTTGTATTCCTTATCCAAATACCAAAGAAATGCTCTTCTCGTGCTGGCGCGCCATTGTACCGCGAGCTCTAAGGACTCAGATTGAATCTTGTGAATGTCGAAAGGAATCTCCACTCGCACCGCTGGTACTGCGGGAAGTTCACCCTCCATAGGGATAGACCTACCATCTTCACGGAGTTTTGTGTTGACCACAGGAGCTTGAGCAGAATTACATTCCACCGTTGGCATTTGTCCTAGGATTACCTGACGCACCCTGTCATCGGTGATGAACCATTCCACAACGAAACGATCCATCCCAACACCGCTATGGAGCTCACTTCCCGTATCTTCAATATACATATTTGGCACGTATTCGTGTATTTTAGCCGCTAACTTGTTAAGGTTGAGGTGCGCGTTGCGAGCTACTAACGGATCGTAAGTCCAATAAACCACCTCAATGCCGAGATCGAGGAGCAATTCTCTTTGATAGAGCTTTAACCTCTTGCCAAGCCCTTGCCCACGAAGCTCCTCGCGTACTGCCAACATGTGCGACCAGTGCACCAAACGACCTTCCTTTACCCCAGTCAGTCCAAAAACGAAGCCCAAAAGCTTGCCAGAGTCATCGAAAGCACCGGCAGTGACCCCGCCGACTTTTTGCGCCACCATCAGGATTGCTGGAGGTACACACTCTGAAAAGTTCTCCCCCCAAGTCTCCTTTTGCAGTGCTACACAGGCCTGGTAATCCTCAAGGGTGTGTAATTGACGTAATGTCATCTCCGACGGCATTTTAGTCATAGCAAAAATATAACCAAAAAAGTCCACCCCATTCTGATTGGTAAACAACTCAGTTGGGGTGAACAACTTATTCTAATCTCTTAAGAAGCGGTGAAGAAGCAAATGATTGAACGAAAACTATTAAATAGTTGTCATTGCGAGGTGTTTTTTGCCGAAGCAATCTCAT
>JBHIAW010000143.1:0-7593 GCA_046758765.1 bacterium | reverse complement strand
ACCTTGTTTACTTAGTGCTAAAATTTACAAAGATTCCTACGGAATGACAGGGCAGACTGAATAGTCACAGATTATGAATCTGTCGTACCTATGTCGGGTAAAAGCAAGTGACACCTCTAAAATAGCACTTATGAAAAATCTTTCACTAATCATTTTCTATTTTCTTATCTTTAATTTTAGTCTCACGGCCTGCGGTCAGGAAACTCCCGCTGAGCGGGTGGCAGAGAAATTTTTGTATCGCTATTTCATTGAATTAAATCAACAAGGTGCGCTTGAACTGAGTGCTGGACTGGCAGAAGAAAAATTGAAAAAAGAGATTGAACTGCTCAAAAGTGTTCGCAGGGATCCTGATTTAGACTTATCTCAACACAAGCCTTTTATTGATTACAAATTAGTGAATGCTCAAAAGCGAAGCGACGATTCCATTGCCTTTTTTTATGATGTCTCTATAAAAAGCAAAGGGGGGGATGGGTACAAAAGACAAGTGGTGCTAACTACGGTCGAAATTGACGGAAACTGGAAGGTTAAGAATTTTGATACGTTTGTAACGAATGAACCGTAACGTAGCTCTGAAATGTAAATTGCAAATTTCAAAATGCAAAAGGCAAATTTATTTAATTGAGAATTCCAATGGGATTAATGAATGCCTAAAAGAAGCAATTATCTATCCGGAAAGGCCATTTCTCCTGCTCCGATTGATGCTGAAATATCCATAGCAGATTTGGTAGACAAGACTTTTTTAGCCTACAATGCGGCCCGGCTGCGAGAGGGATGTCAGCTTTTTACCCAGAAAATGCTTGAAGAAGATGTGACCGTTGCCATGAGTCTCACCGGCGCGCTAACTCCGGCTGGTTTGGGCATGTCGGCTATCATCCCTTTGATTGAACACGGCTTTGTGGATTGGATGGTCAGTACCGGAGCTAACCTCTATCATGACACCCACTTTGCTTTAGGATTATCCATGCATCAGGGTCACCATAAAGCAGATGGGGTAGTTTTGCGAGAACAAGGTGTGGTGAGAATTTATGACATTTTTTTTGATTACGAGGTGCTGCTCTCTACGGACAAATTTTATCGAAAAGTTATTGAAGCCCCGGAATTTCAGAAATCTATGAGTACAGCAGAGTTTCATTACGAAATAGGCAAATACGTTCACGAGAGAGAAAAGAGTCTGGGCTTAAACAACAAGTCACTGCTTTCAGCAGCCTATTTAGCGGCGGTTCCCATCTACACATCTGCACCCGGCGACAGTTCTATTGGTATGAACGCGGCTGCCAAAGCTTTGCAAGGCAATGCTCTTGAATTTGATGTTTCAGCCGACGTCAACGAAACTGCTGCAATTGTGCTGGAAGCCAAACGCTCTGGAGGCAAAAGCGGAGTCTTAATCCTGGGTGGAGGTTCTCCTAAGAATTTCGTTTTACAAACTGAACCTCAAATTCAAGAAGTGTTAGGCATAGAGGAGAGGGGACATGACTATTATTTACAATTTACCGATGCCAGAATAGACACGGGTGGGCTCTCAGGTGCAACTCCTTCAGAGGCGGTGAGCTGGGGAAAACTGGACCCAGATAGACTTCCTGACGCCGTAACCTGCTATTGCGATACCACCATTGCCTTGCCAATTCTGACCGCTTATGCTTTATCTAAACACAAACCCCGAAAGCTCAAGCGGCTTTATCATAAACGTGGGGAATTGCTGCAAAAGCTAAAAACAGAATGTTTGAGTAAACTGCAAAAAGATACGTTGTAGGTTTCTGTCATTCTCAGTGAAAAGAAGAATCTCTTTTTCTTAAGGAAGTTCGAGACCCTTCGACTACGCTCAGGGTGACACTTTAAGCCTTTTTGCAGTTTACTCATCTTTGGCTCGGAAAAGTTAGGAGCTAAGATGTCACTTCGTCTTAACCATGAAGGCCCCACCCCCGTGGTCGGATCCAAAACGGAGCGTAGCATCACTCGAACTAATGTAGCGTATCTCAGAAATGTTTTCTGTGCTAAGATTTCTAAGAGACTCGAGGTCTCCATACCGGACTTCGTCAACATAGACTATTGCTGTTATCGGACCTGGCGATGATAGTGAGATTTGTCTGTGAAATTGTCTCTGCAGCAAATGAGGACGAAGCAACTGGACGGCCTCATAGGCATTCGTCGCGGAAGTAGTAGCGATTTCTTCAGCAGTAATTACTTTTGAGGACCGCCGGGCGGACTTCGTTTCTGTAGAAGAGGCACAGGCAACTATGCCCATTATCAAGATATAAAAAAACCAGTGATACCGCATAATTCTACCCCTCTAAATAAAGAATACAATCGACTTTTTTGCCCCAAAAACCAAGATTGGATGGGTAATCTTACAGGTCATCTCAACAACACCATTTCTCGAGATACCGTAAAATCCCCAGCTTTCAATCGATACAAATAGACACCGCTGGAAACTGGCATTCCAGCCTCATTCTTGCCTTCCCATTGAATTGAATAAAATCCTGCGTTCTGTCTCTCATTCACCAGGGTTCGAATTTTCTGCCCAAGCAGGTTATAAATGGTTAATTCTACTTCGCTATCTTTTGCTATTTCATAACGGATAAACGTGGTTGGATTAAAAGGGTTAGGGAAATTTTGTTTTAGCGAGAACTCCGTAGGAAGTACCGGTACGGGTTCCTCAATTGCTGTGATCACACCATCCCACAAAGCCTGGGCCGCATCTGCATTGGCCCGTAAATCTGCTAACCCTTCACCAGCCAGTAAAGCAAAACCAAGCTGAATAAAGTCGTTTGGCTCGATGGTAAACGGCCCAGTTGCTATGACATGGGAGACATCAGCCGGTCCTTTTCTCGTAACCTGAAGTCCACTGCTGATGGCTTGCCATTTCTCCTCATCCGTGAAGCCATCATTTACGGCAAAGTCAGGGCCCGGATCGTTATTATCAAGAGCTCTATAAGAAATGTTGCCATCGCTGCTCACAACCGAGGCTCCAACAAATGTCGTTGAAAACGAAACATATCCTAATTTTCGAGCAATGTCATAATTTGCTAAATTACTGAAAACATTATCAGGATTGGCTTCGTCGATATCCCAATCAAAGAAAAAACCGAAATAAAAATTTTCGAGTGCGGTTTGGCCTTGATTTTCAATGGTGTATCTGAGTAGGACAAAATCGTCGTTGGGAGGTTCGGTCTCGGCAAAGCTTTCCTGTGTTATGCGCAAATTCATTGGTGTGTTCGATCTGTCATCTTCAAATATGGCAAAACTTTCCTGGTCCGTTAATATGCCTGGCGTGTTTATCTTGAAATCACCACCCTCCGCACCTGAAAAATCTCTATTATAAAGCGCTCTATCACCTGCCCGTAAGCCTCTTGCTGCATTTGAAATACGATTTGGTCCGGTACCCGCTATGATGGCACCTTCAAACAGTAAATTGGGCCCATTATTAAACTTAAACCCAATTCCCCCACTCTGAGGGTCAGTTTCAAGGGTTGCAAATCCGATTCTGCCGACATTGTTAAGGGATACGTCCACGTTGTTGATGGCAACCGTTCCAAATAAAGGCTCAACCAGCAGACTAAATCGGTCCGTATCCTGATAAGTTCCATCAGTAATCTCCAGAAGAAAATTCAAAGAGCGGCCATTTGGCGCAACAGGAGATACATTAAATGAAAATGAAACTGGCGGAGTCGTTTCTTCCAGTGTGCCTAATGAAGTGATGGAAGCATTAGCACTTGTCAAAGTCATAAATGGATCGTTTTCCGTTAGAGTCAAATTTACATTGGATGCTGGTGCGAGATAATTCATAAAGGTGACCAAAACTTCAATGGACTCGCCGGCTTGAATAATACCATTGCCGTTTTGGTCTATGAAGCTCACATCTGATATTCGAATTGAAGGTGTAGTTTCTGATACGGCCCGGAACGCGTTCAGGCGACCTCGCCCCAGTAGCCCGGCAAAATCGGGATTGACTGCATCGATGTTATCAGCGGTCACCCGAACCTGTTCAGCAGCCTGGAGGCCAAGCCATTGTGGATGCAGGGTTTTCACAAGCGCAATCACGCCAGCCGTCATTGGAGTAGAGAACGAAGTGCCACTAAGAAAAGCATATCCGGCATTGTTAATCGTACTTCGAATTTGTACACCCGGTGCAGCCATGTCAACCGTGGAGCCGAAATTCGAGAAATTTGCCTTTTGATCGAGAGCATCAGTTGCAGCAACATTTATGACTTTAGGAAAAGAAGCAGGATAGCTTTGTAGAGCATTGTTGTCATTGCCTGCAGAGGCTACCACGGCCACGCCTAAGTCTGTCGCAAACTTAATTGCATCTTGTCCGAACGATGTGGCTATAGGGCCACCCCAACTGAGGCTTATGATATCGGCGCCGTTGCTGGCAGCATATATTACTCCTTCAAATCCGAATTCAACGACAAGATCTTTAGTAGGATTTCCAGCATTTATCGGCATGAGGGTTGCGTTCCAGCTCGTACCGGCAACTCCGACGCCATTGTTTGTTACTGCACAAGCAATGCCTGCCGTATGGGTACCATGGTCAGCATTTTCAGGAGTCGCAGCGAGCCCAGATGGATCGTTGCTGCTGTTAGCAAAATTCCAGCCGTTCACATCGTCAACAAAACCGTTGTTATCGTCATCTATGCCATTGCTTGGAATTTCGCCTGGGTTTGTCCATAAGTTTGCGGCAATATCAGGATGATCGATGTCCGTACCGCCATCCACAATTGCGACGACCACGTTTCCTTGCTCGCCTTTGACTACATCCCATGCTTCTGGGGCATGGATTATGTTAAAAAAATTTTGCTGGCTAAACTGTGGATCATCCGGTGTCTCATCAAGGTAGTGAAAATATAGCGGCTCAGCGTATTCCACAAGAGGATGTTCATTTAGTGCTCGGGCCACGCTTACAGGTGATTCATCTCCTTCAAAATAAGCGTAATAAATACTTCTAATCGAAACCGATGATTTTAGGTTTAACGGTATTGGCCTTCCTTTATACACCCGCTCGAGCTCATAAATTTGATGGATCTTCATCACCTCATCCACCGAAGCAATACCCGTCGAACTCAGTTGGGCGCCGAAGTTGCGTCCACCTTTAAACTTGACGACCACCATATTCGGCCTGTACCCGCCTTCCTTACCTATCTCTGTTTGAAAAGTCTGTTTCAACGATTTGTTAGAAGCCTGCTTACTCTTACCGATTCCAAATACAGGAGTCGCAATTAGGACGGACAGAACAGTTGAAATAGTAAATCCCCTTAAAACGATTGCATTATGACGCATTGGCCCACCTCTACTTTCAAAGTTAGATTTGATTTGTACAAACAACAAAAATGCCCGATTACCCACTGGTTAAAGGTACATCTCTCTAAAATCTTACCAGTAGAGCACAAGATTGTCGTTCGGAGCCAAGCGACGAAGAATCTTTTGATTTTAGCCTAAAGTTAGAGATTCTTCGCTTCTTTCAGTCGCTCAGAATGACGTTTCTATCGATCTTGCGCTGTAGTATTAGCCAATATAAAAATATTAGTCAGAAAAGTCAAGCCAGAGTTCATAATTGATGTAAAACCTCAGTCTTCGTCAGGAAAATCTCGTTCCTAAGTTAACAGAGGTGTGAAAAGTACAATGGAGACGTTCCATAGCTCAGTGACACCTTGATGTCATTCTGGAAGAATCTTTTTAATAAACAGGATTTTACGTGCAATGAAAAAAGATTCTTCCAGAATGACATTTGTTGGTTTTTAGTTCTTGTATCGCATCTATTTTCAATGAACCCTTAAGTTGGCGCGTATGCGAAAGCATGCGGGCCTAGCTTTTGACAAGTGGAAAAAGACACTAACCTTTTGAAAAAAGGTCAGCGTCTTGCGACACATCATCATGACACGAATAAGTATTGGGTAGGTGTAATGAAAGGTATTGCCGATGTAACTGGATATACTCGCAATGGATGGGTGATTTTTTCAGTGAGAATCTGGGATATACCGACTCACAATTTCCACTTCATTTTTCCTTGTTGGGTGGAACTCTAGATCTGGAAATCCATTTCCCTGTTCATCAGTAACGCGGAAGTAAAATCCCCACTCACCCAAACTGTTGGTGACTTTGATTAAGAGTTTGTTGTCACCGGGCCGTAACATTACAGTAATAATGTCGTTATCAAGAGGGGCATCCCCTCTGCGATAGGCTTGCCACACGAGCTCATCATTGAGCCACAGCTTGCACGATTCGTCAGACGCTACCCGGAGTTGTACCAAACGCTTCTCCGGAGAATTGACGTACACCACACCGTAGCCGACCGCCCACGAGGAACGTTTGAGCACGCTCCGAAGGTCTACATGGCCATCGTAAGCGCCATCAGTGGCTGGTTGCCATGTTATTTCACCGCTGGCCCCTGCATAAGTCGCATCAAGGTCGATAGTTTCCTCGGGCGGAAATCTGCGGTCAAAACCGGAGCGATTCTCGAACGGGCCTATTACACGCCAGGCGTCTTCGATTGGGGAACCCAACTCACGATATTCAGACATTAACTCCTCCTTTAGGCCGTACTTCGCGTGATGCTGAGCGCGCAAGAAGCGCGCTATAACCTCGAGGTCTTTCCGACCAGCCTTACGGGCTGCCTCTAAGAACGAGTCGCAAAATGTGTAGTCGGGAGAAACCTGTTTTGGTGTTCTATCCGTTGTCTCGACCCAGTACTTCCACTGCGAACCCCAGCCTTCGTTAGGGATTTTTGTAAGAAGGTCTAGAAGTACCTCAGCCTGCTCTCCAAAGTAAGTCATTACCTTTTCGTGTTCTCCCATACGTAGATGACTAATCACCCGAATTCCGAGATATGGATCAAGTCTACCTGACTGATTTTTGGCTTTTGAAAGTTTCTCTACTATCTTTATTACTTCCGCCGGAGGTATTTCGGCCTCCAAACTAAATCCCAGAAAACTTTTAATTTCGTAATTCTCCCACTGATGATTGGCTACCGCTTGCTTATGACGATCAAAATACCTTCGGTATAACTGCTTTGCCGCCAATGTGTCCCCAATGAATTTGTAGAGTTCACCGCCTACAAGAATTGGCCAAACCGAAGTTGGCGAGCTCTCCATGGCAAGATTTAGTGCCTTCTCTGCCTCTGCAATTCTCCCAAAGCGCCACAGCAAAATGGCTCTCTGAACTAATGCTTCGGTCTTAGCCTTTGGACTTGGCGCTTCAGCAATCCATTTGTCACAGTACTCAAGGGCGTCTTTGAGGTCGCAAAACTCGCTATATATTTCGCTCAAACGCATTGCCGAGTGATAAAAGCTTGAACGTTTGGATAGCGCAGTTTTAAGCTCCTTAACTGCTTCTTCAAGACGTCCGGCCATCATCAGTATTTCTCCTTTGCTGTCGTAGGGATTAGGCTCGTCTGGAGCGAGTTGTGCATATTTTTCCAGGTATTTCAATGCGGTAGTAAAATCGCCCCGATAGGCGTGAACGTAGCCAAGTTGATTGTAGACCAATTTGCGGTTTGGATCGAGCTCCAAAATTGCCTCATATTCTTCAAGAGCGCGGTTGTAGTGCCGCTGTTTTAATAACAGGTTAGCCAATTGCATGCGGGTTTCGATGTCATTCGGC
>JBHIAW010000142.1:0-7631 GCA_046758765.1 bacterium | reverse complement strand
TTTGGTGTCTTAAATCTTGAACAATTTCACGAGTTTTTTCTTCGTTAGGTAAATCCGGTGGGTGGTTTTCTATTTTGATTAGTTTAGAAAAGAAAGGCTCGGTATTCTCTCCTCGGAGCTTGGCTGTAATAGACCAGTACTCCTCGGGAACAAAGTTTTCAATTTCCTCTTCTCTTTCACAAATCAATCTTAGAGCAACTGATTGAACTCGACCCGCGCTTAACCCCCTATAGACAGTCCGCCAAAGAATGGGACTCACCTGATAACCAACTAATCTATCCACTACACGTCGTGCCTTTTGAGCAGCAACTTTGTGAAGGTCTATTTGAGTGGGTTTTTCTAAGGCGCCTTTAACTGCTTTTTCAGTAATTTCGTTAAACAGTACGCGATGAATCTTGTCTTTACTTGTTTTGATTTCTTCAGCAATATGATTAGCGATGGCTTCTCCTTCACGGTCCGGATCCGTAGCAATGTAGACATTGTCAACACCTGAAGCAGATTTTCGCAATTGGGATAACAGTTTTCCCTTGCCCCTAAGAACAATATACTCCGGCTCAAAATTGTCCTCCAAATCGACACCTAATCGGTGTCTAGGCAAATCTTTAATATGACCCACGGAGGAGAGCACTTGGTAATCTTTTCCTAAGAATTTACCAATAGTTTTCGTTTTTGCATTCGATTCAACAATCACCAATGATTTAGCCATAAGCTTTCCAATAGCTCCCTAATGAATTACTGGGTTTTCTTCAAATAGGAAATACATGCCATCCCTAAAATTTTCGTTAATAAATAATATGGAAGCGACGATGGATTTGATGTCCGCTACGCTCACCTGAGACGTGCCCATCATCATTGCTTTCTCTAAAACCTGCTCAACATCCATTTCGTCAATGATTCCCAATTCCTTTAACTGTATGACATATCCGTAAGCTTCGGTTGAAATGATTGAGCGCTCGATTTCATGTAGAAGACGAAAAGATTGATCTGATGTGGGACCCTGATTTTGAATCAGTTCTTCAGATTCGCCATCCAGACGGTTAAGAAGCCAAGAGAAAGCCGAGCTGATTTCATTTTCGGTATAACCTCGTTGCATCAAGTCCTTTGACAATAACTCGAGGTTCTTAGCCCTGTCCCGATTCCTCTTAATCTCGCTCATTATCAAAATCAGAATTTCTACAACCCGCTCGTTCATGGTAGTCTCCTCCAACTTTTATCCTCATTTTTCCGGCACGCTTTAAATGGTAAATGTAATAAATAATATTGCAAATGCAAGTATTTTTATGGTAAATTTTAGTCACTTATTTGTCATTTTGTTCATATCTTAATTCAATTTGGTATATATTAACTGCTTGTTCAAAAAATTTACAAGGCGCCACAACACTTCTTGTATTTTTTGCCACTTCCGCAGGGGCATGGGTCATTACGGCCTGTCTTTTCACCCACTACCACGGGCTGTCTTTTTTCTCGCTGCGGTGCGGCTTGGCCGCTACTGCCCGCGCCCTCCTGGGGACTCAGGGCAAACCCCATTCCCACGGCCGAGTCATGGATGGTTCTGGTCGGTTGCGGAAGAACCTCTCTTCTGGTCGTTACTGTATCATGCGGAATCAGAGGTCTTAATATGCGCCCTAAAACCTGCTCATTAATCATATCAAGTAATTCGGTAAACATACGGTAGGCTTCGGATTTATATTCCAGTAATGGGTCTTTTTGCCCGTAAGCTCTCAGTCCTATGCCTTCTTTGAGCTGATCCATTTCATACAGATGGTCCTTCCACCTTTCATCGATAACCTGCCGCATCCAAAAACTTTCTAACGCGCGCATTTCTATACCCTTATCTCTAAGGATATTTTCAATTGCCTGGTAACGCTCTATCGCCTTCTCTCTAAAAAAGTCAAATAGCTGTTTTTGGTCCGATATTTGAAGTTCATCCATCTTTGATGAGAGCTCAATAAACATAATACGCAATATATCATTTTTGAGTCCGTCCCAATTCCACTCTTCAGGAGACAAATTCTCATCTGTATAATCGTCAATCTTCTTCTCGATAAACTCCTCTATCATTTCATAGATTTTCTCCTTGAGGTTCTCACCTAACAAAGCGCGTGTCCTGAGGTCATAGATAATCTTTCTTTGTCGATCCATCACATCATCATATTCTAACAAATGTTTTCTTATATCGAAGTTGTGCATCTCCACCCGTTTTTGCGCTCTTTCAATGGATTTGGTCACCATGGGATGCTGGATAGGTTCATCTTCTTGAATGCCCAGACGGTCCATGATACCAGCGACTCGGTCGGAGCCAAAAAGTCTCATTAAGTCATCTTCTAAGGAAAGATAGAATCTCGAAGAGCCTGGATCACCCTGTCGCCCACTTCGCCCTCTGAGTTGTCGGTCAATGCGTCGAGATTCATGCCTTTCAGTCCCAATGATATGCAAACCGCCGTGTTTCACCACCTCTGGGGTCAACTTGATATCCGTACCTCTGCCCGCCATGTTGGTCGATATGGTTACCGCACCAGGCATGCCAGCTCCGGCCACAATCTCTGCTTCTTGTTGGTGCCTTTTTGCATTCAACACAGACGCTTTAATATTGCTGCCACGAAGCATGCGCTCTAAAGTTTCTGAAACCTCAACCGAAATCGTTCCCACCAAAACCGGTCTTCCCATTTTATGCATTTCCTCAATTTCCTTGATAATCGCGTTGTACTTTTCTCGCCTAGTTTTGTAAATGATATCGTCGAAATCATCCCTTCGCACCGGTTTATGGGTTGGTATTACAACGACATCCAACTCATAAACATCGTAAAACTCGTGTGCCTCAGTGTAGGCCGTGCCAGTCATACCAGCAAGTTTATCGTACAGTCGAAAATAATTTTGCAGCGTAATGGTTGCTAAGGTCTGGGTTTCTCGTTGAATGGTAACCCCTTCTTTAGCCTCGATTGCTTCGTGAAGCCCATCGCTATATCTCCTGCCTTCTAATATTCTGCCAGTAAATTCATCAACGATCTTGATTCTCCCGTCTGCTTTTATGTACTCCACATTCTTCTCAAAAAGTGAATAGGCCTTCAAAAGTTGATTAATATTGTGCAGCTTCTCGCTTCTCTCTGCAAATTCATCCTCTACCTTAGCCTTTCTCTCTTGCTTCTCTTGGGGCGAAAGAGTAACATCCTGATCTATTTTATAAAATTCTTCTCCTAAGTCATGCAAAACAAAATAGTTGGGGTCTCCATTAGAGGATAATGCGACTCTTCCCTTTTCGGTCAAATCGACTACGTGGGTTTTCTCATCGATGGTAAAGTAGAGGTCTTCGTCGATCTCAGGAAGTCGCTTGTCCCTAATTAAGTCGTTCTCTACTTTTTGAATGAGTTTTTGAATGCCTTGTTCATGAAGAATTTTGGTGAGACGCTTGTGCTTGGGTGCGCCCCGCTTGGCCTGGAGAAGCATGATCCCAGCATTGTACCAAGGATCGTCAGTAAAATAGGTTCCATCCTGTGTATGTTTTTGCAGCAGTTCTTTCAATATTGCATCGGCTTCCTCTGGCTTGCCTTGTTCGACAAGGTCATTTGCGTCCAAATATTTTCTTGCATCCGAAATGATCTTGTTTATTAATTCATTCTGGCGCGTTATTAAGTTCTCTACTGGCCTCTTTAGTTCATCATAGCGGTGAGTAGAGCGTTCAACCGGGCCGGATATTATGAGAGGAGTACGGGCTTCGTCGATCAGGATTGAATCCGCTTCATCCACAATAGCATAATAGTGCCCCCTTTGTACCAATTCATTTTTGTCCCAACACATATTGTCTCGAAGATAGTCAAATCCAAATTCGTTAGCCGTGCCGTATGTAATATCGCAAGCGTACTGTATTTTTCGCTGAGCCGAGTCCATTTGATTTTGAATAACGCCCACAGTCAAACCTAAGAACTCATAGACCGGCCCCATCCATTCTCTGTCGCGGCTGGCGAGATAATCGTTTACAGTAGCAAGGTGGGCACCCTTTTCGGTGAGAGCATTTAAATACAGCGGCATGGTCGCCACCAGGGTCTTACCTTCGCCAGTGGCCATTTCAGCAACTTTCCCCTGATGGAGTATAACGGCTCCAAATAACTGCACATCAAAAGGCACCATGTCCCAGGTGATTTTGATGCCACGGACGCTCCACTGCTTTCCCAGTAATCGCCGACAAGTCTCTTTCACCGCTGCAAAAGCCTCACATAATATGTCATCTACCGTCTGCCCGTCTTTTAAGCGCTCCTTGAATTCATCGGTCTTGTTTTGCAATTCTCGATCCGTCAAATTCTTGTAGCTTTCAAATATGGTATTGATCTCAATGACCTTAGGCCAAAGCTTTCTTCTTACACGCTCCGAATAGTCAGGAAAAATCTTCCTGAATGTTCGACCTATCATCTTTTATCTCCAATTTACTTTATCAAGAATTTTCGTAACTATTCAGGTGTCCTTCCGTTAGGAATCTTCCCTCCATAACCACAGAAGCTACAAGCTTGCAAATTAGTGCTATTACAAGGGAAGATGCCTAAGGCATGACAGTAAGGGCTGAGTAGTTAACAATTTTTAGAAATTATTAATCAAAGCACTATGACTAAATAATTTCCCTCTTTCTGTTAAAATTTAATCGTTAATCTATCAATTAAGTTCCGCACTTTGAATCATTTGCTGATTTTCCTGTATTTTTGTCTTAGCGGTTTCCGCAATGTTTTTCAGAGACCTTAAGTTTTTTGCAACTCTGGGCGATAGAATTTTTTTCATAAAATTTATTTCTTCTTTCTGAACTTCTTCCAAAGGCCCGATAGCGCTCGGATTCCCAATCCTGCCAAGTGCTGTGGCTGCGGCTTTTCGGACTTCTAGCTCTTTATCTTCTTGCAGTATAGCGATTAACGAACTCACAGCCCTATTATCGCCCGCTTTTCCCAGAGCATAAATCGTATCAATCCGTAATTGTGAAGGTTTGTCTTGAAGTATCTTAAACAGAGATGGAATATCTGAAAGACTTGCCTTAATAAGAGACTCAAATACTTTTGCTACTAGAGACTCATACACTTTGGCTTTGTCTTGATCCCAGACCTTTTTGCGCTCAGAATCGAGTCTTTCGAATGTTTCGAAAATTGGCTCGATAGCTTGCGAATCTCCAATCTCACTAAGCGCTCGAGCAGCCGCAATGGTCAAATGTGCTTCTTTGTCCTTAAGTGCATCAATTAGAGGACCAATTGCCTTACTCGCCTTGAGTGCTGCCAGCAAGTCAATAATCCTCTTGCGTAAGGAAGGATCTTCTTCCTTATTTAGTTTGGAGATTAAGGATTCAACCGCACTTTCACCAAATTCTTTAAGGGCTATCTCTGCTGCATCTCTAACAGAAGCGTCCTGGTCTTTAAGCAACTTGATTAGAGGTTCTATTGTCCGTGTTTCATCCCCAAATCGTCCAAGTGCTCTTGCTGCCTCTCTTTTGACATTGGGAGACTCATTATTGGATTCCACCACCTTAATTAAGTCCGCCACCGCCTGTTTGTCTCCTATTTCACCCAGCGCAATACACGCTTCCGCTCGTTCATGAGGCGATGGGCTATGAAGCATTCTAAGCAAGGTATTGACCACACTTGGGTCTTTCAGCTTTCCAAGCACAATGGCTGCATTTATGCGTTCCTTAAAGTTGTTGCTTCTTCTTATGACATTGCTCAAAGGCGCGACGGATTCCTTGCCCATAGCCACAAATGCAGATATGACCGCTTGCCTAACCGACTCATCTTGTATGCCCAATAGATTTACAAGAGAGCCAATGGCTGATTTACCTATTTTTCTAATTGCTTTCCTAGCATTTTCTTGTATTCTATTACTGTTTTCACTTTTATCCCTTTGAACAAAAATCAAAGACTCTACTAATTGATTAGAGTATTTCCTCACCAACACTTCTAATGCTTGCTCATCGCCCTCGAGTGCATTTAGAAAAAATGTTCCCATCTCCTCTCCGAGATATTCCAATGCATCGGCGGCCGCCTTACGGACTTCATACTGAATATCCCCAAGGGCTTTAATGAGCACTTGTATTGAATGTTTTTCACCGATGCTTCTTAATGACTCGGCCGCCACTCTACGGACCGTGTAGTCTACATCCGTGAGGAGAATCTCTTCTATTATCTTACGGGCCCATTGATTTTGACTTTTCCCCAACTCTGTGACCGCCTCTCTACGTTGACCTGAATCAAAACTTTTCAAGTCTCTCAAGGGGGTGACTATTTTGCGGATGTCCTCTCCAAGCATTGCCAAGCCCGTAGCCGCGGCTTCTCTAACAAACGAATCATCGTCCCTCATAGCACGAATCAATGGCTCAACGGCCTTCAAATGACCAAGCTTTCCTAACGCAATCGCTGCAACTTGTCGTAAGGACGATTGTTCTTCTTTAAGAATCATAATCAAAGGCTCGAGCGCTTGTCCATCGCCAAGTTCTCCCAGTGCTGTAGCTGCAGCACTCCGTACAGTTAGATCTTCTTTTGAAGACGACAACAACCTTATCAACTGCCTTACTGCTTTTTTGTCTCCGAGCTTACCAAGTGCTGCGGCGGCTGCACTGCGAACAGATGCATCCTGGTAATTTAATTGTCTTATTAATAACCCTAATGCATTTGATACTTTATAGTCGGCGAGTTTATTAATGGCGTCCCTTCGTTCTCGCGGGTCCGGACTATTAAGATAGTTCTTCAAAGCAACTTCGTTTTTTATCTCCATGCTACTCTCCTAAGCAAAACAGAAGTCCACAAGGTCTGGCCGAAAACCCCAATTTGCTGACATCCACAGCAGATTAGTCATTGAACTTAATACGAATTTTTGAAAGTCGGTTATTACGTTACCCCTCCAGAATCGGCGGTAATGTTCCTCTAAAAGAAGCAAATCATAGTTGCTACCACAAAGGTCGGCATGGGCTTCCCGATTCCTCTCATTTCCTCAAAACATAGGTAATTCTTGGCTAAACTGATAACCAAAGTTGTGAATGAAGTTCATTCAATTCAGCCTTCATCTAGACCACGACCTCTCTTGTTCAAGAGACCCTTGTTTTTTAAGTCCAATAAAACCCCGTCTAAAATTCCATTGATAAACTTACCGCTATTTTCGGTACTATATTTCTTGGCGATCTCAATCGCCTCGTCGATGGTGACTTTAGGGGGGATATCTTCGAAAAATAGCAACTCGCAAATGGCCAAGCGCATAATCAATTTATCTAACACTGCGATTCTTTCAAAATCCCAATTAAGCGCTTTATTAATAATAAGTGTATCAAATTCTTGTTTATGTTCGACGCTTTTCCTAAGTAACTCTATGGCAAACTGCTTAACTTTTTCTTCTTCGCGATGGAGAAGCATTTCTTCGATAATCTCGTCCAACGGATTACCGGACATTTCCTGTGCATAAAAAGCCCGAAGGGCCAGTTCACGCGCTCTTCTCCTTTTGCTCATTACTCTAAAACTCGTTTATGAAGGTTAGCCAACTATATTTGTCTTCGATTTCCCCAGCAAGAATCCCAAAAAAGCGCTTTTGTAATTTTTCAGTAATGGGACCCCGACGACCCTTCCCGATTGGTATCCGATCAATAGATTTAATGGGACTGACTTCAGCAGCACTTCCCG
>JBHIAW010000141.1:0-7655 GCA_046758765.1 bacterium | reverse complement strand
GTATCATCAATTAAGCAAAGCGATCAAGTCCGCACGCAATTCGAATGGATTTTCGCCTTCTTGGCCTCGGATACGAGAGCTAAGCGAGCTGAAAATCCGCTTTTGAATTCGATAGATTGGGATATGTTCACTGAGCGGTTTTCGTCGCCGCTGCTCGTCAAAGACAATGAATGGCCTTACCACCTCTTCGATGGAGGTCTTCGTGCCATTCTCATTTAACCAAACCCAGGCAGCGTGCAATGCGGCCCCGAGCGCGGCACCTTCGCCTTCTACGGGAACCGTTTCTGCTTCAAAGATATCAGCAATAGTCTGGCACCAGGCCTCCGATTTGGAGAGCCCACCGGTAAGACGTATCTCTTTTGCCTTCACAGGTAAGCGCTGGAAGCCGTCGTAAAGATTAAGTATATGACCTTCCAGGACCGCCCGACAGAGATTATCCCTGGTGAAGTCCTCCAGACCGAAGCCGAAGTACATCGGCACGGCGTTTGGTAAATCCGGCGTTCTTTCTCCCTGGTACCAGGGAATCAGGACTCTGCCATCATTGCCGGGACGAGTTTGGCTGATCACTTCACTAAACTCGTTGTGGCTCAAATCGTACATTTTTAAAATATCGTTGTAGCCGTTGGCCAGATTTGAGACGCACAGCAACGGCAAATAATGCCCGGTACTGTCGCAGAAAGCCGCAATTTCACCCGTGGGGTCGATATAGGGTTCTCTCATAAATGAATAGGCTGTACCACTGGTACCGAGACTGACCGTTACAATGTCGGGACTAACATTACCGGTACCAATCGCTCCGTACATGTTGTCGCCACTGCCAGCATCGATTCTGCAATCCTGATGAAAGTCAAAGCGTTTCACCAAGGCTTCCGAAATCGTGCCGATGGTGCGTTCCGACGGTTTCACCTCAGGCAATTTCCTCCATAGATTCGAGTCGATTGCCGCAACAACTTTCTGGGACCAATCCCGGGTTTTTGGATTCCACAGGGCCATGCCAGATGTGTCACCGGGCTCCATCACCCGCACGCCGCCGGTTAAATACCAATTTATGTAATTGTGCACGAGAAACAGTGTCGAAGTATTGTCATAAAGCTCCGGCTCATGACGCACCATGTGAAGTATTTTTGCCGCAGTATAGCCCGTGCGCTGACTGTTCCCCACTTCAGCGATCATAGCTTCCTGTCCCCCGACTCGCTCTGTGAGGATATCGCATTCCTCTCCCGTTGAGAAATCATTCCAAAGCTTACTCGTGGGTCGGGCCAGATTGCCGTCGGCATCCAGAGCAACCAAACCATGCTGCTGTCCGGAAACGGAAAGACAACGAATCTGTTGGTGTGGCACCTCCGAGGACTGCAATCTAGTCAAAACCATATTGACCGCTTCCAACCACATTTTGGGATCGGACTCTGAAAATCCTTCAGGCAGTCCTTGAATCACACCGTTACGGGTGTTGTAATGTGGCAGTTCCTCATCGTAATTCAGGGTGTCGACATAAATAACCTCTTCGGCCTCTGTATCGATCACCGCCAACTTGCAACTTTGGGTTGAAACATCTAACCCGGCAAAGAGTAGAGACAAAAAGCGTAACCTCCCTTAGGTATTGACTAACAACCTTCTGCAAAATTAATTTAAAGTCTGTTCAAAATGGGTGTACCAGCTTTAGCCTGTCTATGACAATATCAACCTAAAGAGACTGTGTGAAAAGTACATTTGTGACCCTTTTCAACTTCGCTTTCCCTGGCTGTCATTCTGGAAGCATCTTTTTAATAAACAGCACCTTATGTCCAATATAAAAAGATTCCTACGGAATGACAGAGTTGAGGTTTTATGTGTTTTCACACAGTCTCTAAAGGTTGTAAACCCTCTTTAGCAGAAGTCTATTAATAGTAACTTTATATGTACTGATTGATAATGCTTTCAAACAGCTCCTGTTTTCCGCTCACCTGCAGTGGTTCTCCTGTTTCGCGTGCCAAATCCGCTAATTGTTCAAGATTCAGCTTGCCCTTTTCAAAAGCTTTACCCCTTCCAGTGTCGAAGCTGGCATAACGTTCGTTTTTCATTTTCAGGTAGTCGGATTTTTCAAGAATATTATTAGCAATGATCAATCCCCGGGCCAGCGTATCCATAGAGTTGATATGCGCGAGGAAGAGATCTTCAAGATCTGTGGAGCAGCGACGCGTTTTGGCATCGAAATTCATACCGCCACTCTGAAGTCCGCCATGCTGAAGAAGCACCAACATAATCTCAACAGCATCGTAGAGATTGTGTAAGAATTCATCCGTGTCCCAGCCGTTGTGGGGATCACCCTGATTCACGTCCAGACTACCAAGCAAGCCGGCATCTGCGGCCATTTGAATCTCATGAGCGAAGGTGTGATGCGCCAGCGTAGCGTGGTTATTCTCAATATTGATTTTAAAATCAGCGACCAAACCATACTCTTGTAGAAAACCAATCACGGTTGAAACGTCAAAGTCGTACTGGTGCTTGGTCGGCTCCATCGGTTTTGGCTCAATAAGAAGCGTCCCCTTGAAACCAATCTTTCGCGCATAATCCCGTGCGGTTTGGAGAAATAAGGCAAGATGCTCACGCTCTCTTTTGGTATTGGTATTCAAAAGCGTCAAATATCCTTCACGACCACCCCAGAATACATAGTTCTGTCCACCTAAGGCTACTGTTGCGTCCAGGGCGGCTTTTACCTGGGCGGCCGCATGAGTCAGGACATGAAAATCAGGATTGGTGGCAGCCCCATTCATGTAGCGAGGATGAGAAAACACATTAGCTGTCCCCCACAGGAGTCGGATACCGGACTCTTTCTGCTTCTGTTTAGCCAGAGCAACCATTTCCATAAGATACTCTTCGGATTCTTTTACATCTCTTCCTTCAGGAGCAAGGTCACGGTCGTGAAAACAGTAGAATGGCACCCCGAGCTTTGAAATAAACTCAAAAGCAGCATCCAGTTTATCTTTTGCAGCTTGCCTCAGGTCAGCACTTTTCAACCAAGGGAAACGCTTGGTTCCGGGCCCAAAAGGGTCCTCGCCAGTACCACAGAAGGCATGCCAGTAAGCAACCGCAAAACGGAAGTGATCCTTCATCGCTTTTCCTGCAATAACCCGGTCTTCATCATAGTACTTGAAGGCAAGAGGATTCCTCGAATTTGGTCCTTCAAATTGGATTTTCCCGATACCGGGAAAGTACTCGTTGTTTCCTATAGTAACCATTGCACACCTGCGACTTTCTAATAAATTTAACTCGACTTTAATGTACCACTAACGGTGAAAAATAGATCAAAACCATACCGATGATTGCGACAATGATGAGTGAATGCACAACATCGGCGAAATTCCAACTGGCGCGCGAACTCTCCCGGTCGCTGGACACGGTGGTAGCATAGGTTAGACCGTGCAATTGTTCTTTATCAGGTTCGGGCGTCAGAAGGCTAACCATGATCATTGCGGCCATGCAGGTGAGAAACAAAAAAATGGCAAAATGCAGGAAGTTCATGTCAGCCAGATCAAAGAAAATACCGCCGAGAGATTCCTTGTTCAGCTCCAAAATTAGACGCAACATCCCTAACACAAACCCACCTATGAGCGCAGTGAGTGCTCCTTTCGAATTGATCCTTCGCCAGAACAAACCCAAGAGAAAGACCGCGGCGATAGGCGGCGCAATATAGGCCTGCACGCTCTGCAAGTAGTGATATAATTCTCCGGAAATAAATTTCATAAATGGGATCCACAGGATGCCGGAGACCACCACCACCCCTGTTGCGATACGGCCAACCTGAACCAGTGTCTTTTCGGAGGCACGAGGATGCAATTTCTTGTAGATGTCCATAGTAAAGAGCGTTGAGCAAGAATTGAACACGGCCGCGAGCGAGCTCATCAGCGCCGCCAACAATCCTCCGACAACCAAACCACGCACGCCTACCGGTAGCAGCGCTTTGACCATCGCCGGGAAGGCCTGGTCTGCTGCGGCCAGCTCCAGTTGGCCGGACTTGGCAAGCGCGTAAGCCGTTACACCGGGAATCATAAAGATAAAAAATGGAAATAACTTCAAATACCCGGCAAAAATGGTGCCGCGTCTCGCCTGTCTCTCATCTTTTCCGGCAAGCACACGCTGGACGATATACTGGTCTGTGCACCAATACCACAACCCAATGATTGGGGGTGCGAATACCATCCCAGTCCAGGGAAACTCCGGGTGATCGGCAGGTAAGAACATATCAAAATGTTGGGCGCCGGCGACAGCCATGAGATTCTCCCAGCCGCCGATTTTTATCAGACCCGTAATCGTGACCAAGAGCGAGCCGAGCAACAAGACAATGGCCTGCATACTTTCGGTATAGACCACGGCTCGCAACCCTCCAAGAACCGTGTAGATGCCCGTTAGAATGATGACAATCAAAGCCCCGGTCCAAAATTCTATGCCAATTAAGGTTTGAAAAACTACCGCACCGGCATAAACCGTAACTGAAACTTTGGTAAGGACATAACCAACTAACGATATCAAGGACAAAAACCAACGCGCGGTTGGGGAATAGCGTTTTTCCAAAAACTCCGGCATAGTGAAAACCCGGCTTCTCATATAGAACGGCACAAATACCCAGCCGAGCATAAGAACCAACCAGGAATGCAGTTCATAGTGTCCCATGACCAGACCACTTTTGGCAGCGGTACCGGCTAAGCCGACAATGTGTTCCGAACCTATGTTCGAGGCAAAAATCGAAGCGCCAATGACAAACCAGCCAACATGACGGCTTGCCAGAAAGTAGTCAGCCGAAGACTCCTGCTTTCGCCGGATAACCCAAACAGCGATAGCCAGAATGGCTATGAAATAAAGTCCAATGACCACCCAGTCCCAGATTTCAAACATAACTCTCTACTATCGTTAATGAGCACGTATGGTTTTTTGCTTTCGCTATTTGCTACCGACATCATCCTTCGTCCAGGTACCGTCAATATAACGCCACATCTTTCCTGTTGGATTCTTGTCTTGCAGTTCAGGCGGAAGGCGATGTGAGCGGACATTGTCGTAGCAGTGCAGAGCGCCAAAACGCAGCATGGAATTCGGGATGCCGACCGCAGTAAAACCGGGATGGCCTGTGGCCGGATAAGGCCCGCCATGATTCATGGACGGAACAACAGCAACGCCGGTGGGCATCTTGTCGTTGAGTAACCGCCCTACTTTTTGGCGTAGAATCGGTTCTACCTGCTTGTAGAGATCGTCATCATCGCCTCTGGTGTGGGTGTAAAAACATCCGGTCAAACTGCCCTCGATGCTTGCTGCAATGGCTTTCATTTGGGCAGTATCTTTGGCAAAAACGAGCAAGGAAACCGTTCCAAACGCTTCTGTTTGCAAGGCTTCAGAGTCTGCAATAAATGCGTCACCAGAAACTCTCAGAATTGTATTTTGGAAAGCGTAGCCAGGACCGTCGGCTATCTGGCCGCCCGTCACCACTTCAGCGCCATGTTTTGTTAACACGTCAATCGCCGCAGCAATATCATGAGGTCCATTTTTGCTGAGCAAGGTTTGCGGCGCATGAGCTGAAAACAATTCAGCCACCTTGTCCAGAAAGGCCTCACTCTCCTCACTGGCCTGAACGATGATTAAACCCGGGTTGGTGCAGAACTGGCCCGCGCCTAAGCTGCAAGACCCGTAGAGCTCCTCGGCCACTTGAGCCAATCGCTCTTGCAAAGCCCCGCGTAGTACGAATACCGGATTCACACTGGACATCTCAAGGTAAATGGGTTTCCCTGCTTTATCCGCAGCTTCTTTTAATTTCAGACCCGCGTACTTGCTACCCGTGAATCCTGTGGCGCCGATGAGTGGGTGAGAAACCAGCTTAAAACCGTCAGCGGGTTTCAGGCGATAAAACAACTGCACCATGGCTTTTGGGAGGCCGGTCTCCTGAACAGCTTCAAAGGCAGCTTCGGTGAAGATTTTAGTTGTTCCTGGATGCCCAGTATTGGCCTTGGCGATGACCGGATTGCCAGCGGCAACTGCAGCAGCAAAATCACCTCCAGAGCATGAGTTAAACGCAAATGGAAAATTATTGGGACCAAAAACAGCTACTGGGCCACCAAGCGGTCCATACTTAGAACGGATATTAGTGGCGCTATCGATAGTGGCGTGACACCACGAACGGTCGCGGGCAGCAGCGGCAGCTTGCCTGAGTTGGTTCGTTGTCCGCGGGAGCTCTACTGAAGCCAGACGCGGCTCTTTGGCAAGCGCGGTTTCCAAATTTGCTGTTTCAACAAGTTCTTGAGCACGCGACTCAATGTTGTCCGCGAACTTTTCAAGGAAATCAGCCACTTTTTCAGGAGAAAGCGTGCCTAACTCATCGGCTGCTTCTTTACCAGCTACCAGGGCACGATCAACATCATCGCTTTTGGAAACCGGATAAATAGCTGGTAGTTCGGTTTTTTCAGCAGGATTGACTGCTTGAAATGTGTCGTCAGGACTCTGTGGGGTCTCCCAATTACCGTTTATTAAAACTGGTTGTAATGCCATCTTATTCTCTCCTTTCATTTGATCAAATAAAACTCAGTTTGCCGTCCACCGAGAAATACGATTTTACCACCTGTAAATGCGACTGTCTGTTCAAGTACCATTCGAACATCCTGTCCGCTCCATTCCGGAACCGACGTTTTGGTGTCAAGCTCCATTGCATAAACCGTATTATTGTAAATCGGATCGCCGCCACCGGGCTCTGGATCTGCATCGCCTTCGCCACCCAGTTCCGGTCCGGCAAAATAGCGCGTTCTGGCAAAGAATCCTCCGTGGAGGGAATATCTCATTAAAAAATGAGGAATCGGGTGACTATATATCTCAGGTCTAAGTCCTTCAGCTCTTGCTTTCTTCAGCGCTGCCAGCACAATGTCGTTGGAGTTTCGTCCTTCTGCAAATTCCTTGGCGAAAATTTCCTGTAGCCTGTTGGTATTCTTTAGCGCTTGTTTCAAGCCAGGGGGAGCGTCAGTCTCGCCTTTTTTCAGCACATAGGCTACCTGTTGAGTATCCGTTCCCAGGCCAAGATAATTGATACCGGTGTCACAGAAGATGAGATCGCCTCTTCTAATTACGGTGTTGTAGCCATTACGTGGTGGAATATCGATTCTAAAATGCTCGTCACTTTCGGAGTATTTTGGCCTTTCAAGTTTACTTCGTTGCACTGTAATGGTGGGATGATCGCTGGTCAACAATCCCAGGTCTCGATACCTCTGCCTGATCCACCAGTTAAGCTCGTCTGTTGTCGTCACGTCTGGAATGACCGCCTTATTTGAAAAGGCTTCAGCAATGATTTCATGTGCGATACGAGCAACGTATTCGAAGATGCTCATTTCTTCATCGCTTCTTATCTGGAGAAATGCTGTTCGGATTTTTTGCGAAGACACCATTCGGGATACCACCTGCTTTCCTACTTTGTTTGTCAACCTTGCCTTCAACTCATCGCTGACAGCTATTTTTTTCGGGTCACGCGACCTAATAATATTCTCAACCCGCTCAAAATCTATTTCCAATGCTTCAACACCTTTGTCTTTACTCCTATCATAAAAAATCAGCACATCGGGTCTGTGTGAAACCAGACCTTCATCATCTGCTGGGACCAGAGAGAGGTACAGAACATATTGATCCCTGGCGATGAGCCACATATCGAC
>JBHIAW010000140.1:0-7671 GCA_046758765.1 bacterium | reverse complement strand
TTGTTGAGTTCATCGCCCCGAAAATTCAAAAAAGGTTTCCAAAATTAGAAGACGTGGGCATTAACTTCTCAAAGTGCTGGGCAGGTCTTTACCCCGAAACTCCCGACCATCATGCCATCCTTGGGGAATCTGGGGTGTCTGGATTCTTACTGGCTACGGGTTTGGGCGGTCACGGAATCATGCATGCTCCGGCAGTGGGATTGGTAATGAGTGAGCTCGTTACCAAAGGGAGGGTGGAAAGTTTAGATATTTTCCCTTTTGATTTAAATCGGTTTAAAGTGGGTGATTTTAAGATTGAAAAAACCGTTTTATGAACAACCCAAATGATTCATGGGATTTGTTCAAATCTACATTTAATTTAAATTTTCTATTTGTTAATTTTAACGATTTATATTATATTTGATGGGTTGAAATAATAATTGGAGACAAATCAAATGGGTGAAGTTAAACAAAAAATTGAACTCGAAAATTATGTGGATAGATTTCTCGCAGATGAGGGACAAATTGATGACGGCGCGGTTCGCAAAGTTGCAGTTGACTCTTTAGTGGACACCGGTGCTACTATGTTAGTTTTACCTCAAGAGGTTGTAGAACGATTAGGCTTAAAAGTTTCAAGAAAGGTTATTGTAACCTACGCTGACGCCAGAAAGGATGAGCGCAATGTTGCCGGTGTTGTTATAATCAAAATCGGGGAACGGCATACGAATGTAGATTGCATAGTGGGGCCCCCTAACAGTGAAGCTCTCATCGGGCAGGTGATTTTGGATGAAATGGATCTCGTTGTAGATCCAAAAGATCAGAAGCTTACTCCTCGCCCTGAATCGCCATTTTTACCATTGTTGAATTTGAAATAAATATATGTCATTACCACAAAAAGCTGACCTTCTCAAATTTTAAAATTAATTGGGGGTCGATAGTTCAAGTAACTTATTAAAAAACAATATTCCTCCAAACTTAAAAGAAGGTCAGCTTTTGGTTCAATGGATAGTTAAGCATTGACTCCGCCATAATAATTTGTCAAACCATAAAGTGAGGCAACATAATGAGATTCTTAACAAACATACTTTTGTTTTTCCAAGTCACAAATTTTGTTTACGCCCAAAATAATCTGCCATTCAATCGATTTTTCGAAAACAAAACTCTCCGGGTAGATTACTTCCACACAGGCACCGCCACACAGGAATTTGTAAGTTTGGATCAGGCTTACGAAGAGGGTGTTTGGTCTGGAAGTCAGGTGAATTTGATTGATACCTTGAACTTGGGCAAGTATTTGGTCAAAGTGTTCGACACAGCTACCAATCTGCTTATATATTCTCGTGGATTCTCCAGTATTTATGGGGAGTGGGAAACCACCGAGGAAGCGAACAATGAGATATTTCGAACATTTCATGAAACCGTGCTTTTGCCCTTTCCCAAAAGGCCCGTGCAAGTTGTTTTGGCTAAAAGAGATAAGTGGATGCGCTTTCAAGATATATTTTCTACATTCATCGAGCCACACTCTCGCTTTGTAAATCGCGAAACCCGGGGGCGGAATCTAAAAGTAAATATTTTGCTTGAAAATGGTCCGCCTCACAAGAAAGTGGATTTTCTGCTGTTAGGCGATGGCTACACCAAAGAGGATTTAGACCAATTCCGCAAGGACTCACAACGGTGGAAGAAGGTCATTTTGAGCACCTCACCGTTCAAGGAGCATGCAAAGGATTTGAATATCCGAGCGGTCGAGGTCATTTCTCAGGATTCTGGAATTGATGAGCCAAGAAAAAACATCTGGAAAAATACCGCGCTTGGGACCTCCTACAATTCTCTGGATTCGCCTCGGTACGTTTTGAGCTTAGAGAATCGCGAGATTCGCGATGCGGCGGCAGCCGCGCCGTACGATTTCATTTACATCCTGGTGAACAGCAAACGCTACGGTGGTGGTGGCATTTACAATCTTTATGCAACCGGGATGACCGGTGTGCAAAACCCCGAACTTGACTGGCACGTTGATTACATGTTTACCCATGAATTTGGACACTCCTTTGGGGGACTCGGAGATGAGTACTACAGCAGTTCAGTATCCTACTTGGATTTTTATCCCGCTGGTGTCGAACCCTGGGAACCTAACGTAACCGCCTTGCTGGATGCAGATAATCTAAAATGGAAATCTTTTGTCGAGCAAGGCACCCCCTTGCCAACCCCATGGCCTAAGGCAGAGTACGACAGTTTGGAGACTATCCGACGAGGGTGGGACCGAAGTAAACCCGGCTACTACGAAAAATGGGTGAAAATAATCAAGCAACAAAAAGAGTTTATGAAGGCTTCGGAATCTTGGGGCAAAGTAGGCGCTTTTGAAGGTGCAGGCTACAGTACCGAAGGATTGTACCGACCCTTCATGGATTGCAGGATGTTTTCTCTCGGGATCGTTCCATTTGATCCAGTTTGTCGAGCAGCTATTGAACGCGTCATTGCTTTCTATTCTGAGTAAGGCTAAGTACAACTCTACAATCCGGTCACCTCAGCTTTCCCGTCTATATGACAAACTGCACCATTTTCGATTAAATTTTTACATAAAATCTCATACATCGCATCAAATTATGATTAATTCGCATCAATCATGGCGAACAAATAAATTGTTGACTTTCATGGAAAATTTCCTTAAATATGATTGATATCTATACTTGAGACTATCAAAGGACAATCAATGAATTCAAAGAAAAAAAGGATTCGAGCACTAATTGGGGGAGCAACGATATGCCTCATTCTTTATGTTTTCTTTGGAGGAGAATATAATCTATATAAACTTTGGAACTTAAAGCAAAATCATAATGAACTTCTTAGCGAAGTCAAGAATCTTGAGCTTGAGAAGACAGAGTTGTCTAAGCAGATAGAGAATCTTAATAATGATTTGGACTACATAGAAAAAATTGCTCGAGAAGAATATAAGATGGGGAAGCAAGGAGAAAAGATTTATATAATAAAAGAAAAGGACAACAAATGACTGATTCCAAACCATTAGCACCCAAGGGAGGGATAGGACGAAAAATTCGAGCTTATTTTTTTACAGGATTGTTAGTCCTAATTCCTTTAGTTGTTACTGCTTATATTATTTGGAATCTTTTTTTGGCCATAGATGGCATCTTACGTGGATTTGCTTACAATTTTATTCTGGGACCTCTCGGCATTGGAAAGAAGCAAATAGTCGGTATTGGATTTATTACTCTAATTCTTATTATTGTCCTTACTGGTATCGTTGCCCGAAATTATTTTGGTAGAAAACTTGTAAATTTTGGTGATAGAATTGTCCAAAGAATTCCATTAATCAACCGGGTATATAGTGCAATTAAACAGATAAGTTTTGCCTTTTTTTCTGAGAAACGGGAAGTTTTCAAAAAAGCCATATTATTTGAATATCCAAGAAAGGGTATTTATTGCATAGGTTTTTATACTCAGGATACTCGAGGACCAGTGCAAGAAGCTATAGAACCAGATGTGGTTAGCGTGTTTTTGCCAACGACGCCTAATCCGACATCCGGCTTTCTTCTTTTCGTGCCAAAGAATGAAATTATAGAATTAGAATTATCAATAGAAGAGGCCTTGAAGCTCATAATTTCCGGAGGGGCCATCGTTCCACAATATGCTAAGAAGGAAAAAATTGCTACCCTCGAACCCGCAAAAATTGGTCTCAGGAATTAAGTAAGCCCAATTGCTTAGAAACTATAATGCATTCGACCCATTTGGTAAATTTAATCACGTTTACTCCGTTCTTGGTTATATGTTGCATTTCAGAACTTGTTTTTTCACAAATCCGCCAGAAATCTGAAGCCCCATCGTTTAACCCAAGATATTCAAAGTTAAGTTTTAGTCAGGATTTAAATATTTACAAATGGCAATATACTCTGAGTTATTTAAAAGCACTGAATAATCAGTTGGAAATTAAGATTACAGAAGACTTCAGCTCTACCCTCCAGAACATCTTAACCAAGGATCTATGGAAGGACGATCAAAACCTAAAAGTGAGTTTAGGATACCCTATCACAAAAAAAGTATCCTTAAAAACTGAATTTTTTTCTTATATGCTGTCCGATCCGTTAGCAGGATTTGACAATGATGTTACTTTACATTCCAGTGCAGTAGGAGTGGTTTATCAGCCCAACTCGAAGATATCCATTGCTCCCACCGTGAGCAGCAAATGGCAAACTCAGTTAGAACAGAGTGACCAAGCTTTAAGTTATAGACTGGATGCCAACCTCAATGAAGTAGACTTTCACGGATATACACACGCGGGGTCCTTTTTAGGAGAGCAAGATTTTTTCCCAAAAAGAAAAAATGAAGATTTGAGATTTCAATACAAAGTAGCACGTAAGTTTTATGAGTCGACCGCCGATACTTTAACCGTATTTTTTGACCGTCTTCGTAGGGACAGTTTCGATGCCGATGCAGAGGGTATATTCATAAGAAATCTCACCCAGTCTGATCGCGGCTTCGAGAATCGTTTTAGTTATCAAATTGCGTCTAACGTCTTATTATTTTTAAAAAATTCTGTGGTAGCCACCTCATTTAAGGTAAACAACTTAAGGGATGATGATACTGAGTTGCGCAAAGACGATGCTGGGTTTGAAACGAGTCATACCGTGAATCTAAATGTGGCAAAAACTTCTTGGTTCACTAATTTGGGTTGGAGTTTTCGATCTCGGTCCCGAGATGACCGCCGCCCTCGAGGAAAAATTGTCGATCCGTTCCAGACTCGACATCCCTCATTAGGATTTGATACCGACGATATACTTGTAAGTTTGGCGCTGCATTCAGGGTTAAGAATTACTTCAAAAGATTCTATAGGGATTTACTCTTCGGTTTCCAAATTTCAGTATGACACATCTGATTCAACCAATCCCAACAGTCATGATCAACTCCGGTGGCACATTAATTTTTCTCACGCCCATAATTTTAACCCAAATCTTAGACTCATTTGGCGAGGAAGCGCATTTCTCAATCATTTTGTATACCTATCTAGTAAATTCAGTAGCGGCAACAACTGGGAGAGAATTTTTCAACTCACCCCAGAGATTGTTTATCAGCCCAGCAGTAACGTTTATTTTAGACAACGGTTCACCGTGCGCGCCAAATATCAAACGTATGATTTTGATGATCCTGAAATCAGCAACCGGAATATTGTGAATCGACAATTTATCTTGTCAAACAGCAGTAACTTTGCACTATCTCCCCAAACCTGGGTTGAACTGAGTTATAATTTGGAATTAGCTGAACAAGGAAAATTGTTTTATGAAATATGGCGTCAGCGCTTAGGGCTTTCCTGGAGAAATCAGGAAATTCAAGTTTATTTCCGTCACAAGATAGGGTCAAATTTGGTTTTTTCTACGGGCGGCAGTTACTTTCAGCAATTTCGCTGGAATCATACGGTAAAGGGAGATGGTTCTTTAGAAAAGAGAGTGAAAGCCAAGCATACCAATTGGGGTCCTTCGTTGGAAATTTCCTATCGACCCAGCCGCGCCTTGGAGTTCTTATTTTTGGCGAGCTCTCAAGTGGTCTATTCGTCTAGTAAGAAAACAGAATACCTTAATAATTTTGATGTCCATTTGAACTGGTTCTTTTAAGAGGAATTCCTGTGGGTGCAAGAAAAGAAAATGATTTTGAAGTAACTATTCCCAGCAGACTTGAAGAAATAGAGACCGTTGAAAAATTAGCCGAAAGAGCCGCTGATGAGATGAAGTTCAATGACGAAGAAAAGGACAGTCTGGCAATTGCGGTTACTGAAGCCGTAAATAATGCGATCATACATGGCAATAAGAAAGATATCAAAAAGAAAGTTCATATAAAGTTTGTCTTACAAGCCAATAAACTCATTATAACCGTTAAAGATGAAGGCAAAGGTTTTGATCCAAATAGCGTTAGCGATCCATTAGCTCCAGAAAATTTGTTAAAAGAAAGCGGGCGGGGGATTTTTATTCTCTCAACTTTAATGGATGATGTCAAATTCAATTTTGAGAAAGATGGCACGGAAATTCAGCTAATCAAAGAAAAACGATAGCAAAAACTTAGTCATTGCATATGAACCATCTGTTTTGTATATTATGACAAAGATAAATAACCGTAGGGGTGCTGACTCTAATGGTCGGCTGAGAATAGTCCCTTTGAACCTGATCCAGACAATGCTGGCGTAGGAAACGGTTGCGGCTGATTGCTTTTTGGTGTTTTGATATTAAGACCGTTTTTTGAGCCCAGGCTTGGTTCAGGAAACGGTCTTTTTTTGACTATTAAGAATTTGGAGGCCATACAATGAGACAACAATGGTTGAAAACCCGTTCAGGAGATAATTTGTCCCAAATGCATTTTGCCCGTAAAGGAATCATTACCGAAGAAATGCAGCACGTGGCTAAGCGAGAGAATGTGGAAGCTGAATTCGTGCGAAAAGAGGTGGCTGAAGGTCGGGCTATCATTCCGGCCAATATAAATCATCCTGAACTGGAACCCATGATCATTGGGAAAAACTTTAAGGTGAAGGTCAACGCCAATATTGGTAATTCACCAACTACCTCCTCCATCGACGAAGAAGTTGAGAAAATGAAGTGGTCTATTCGCTGGGGTGCAGACACGGTAATGGACCTTTCCACTGGGAAGCAAATACTCGAGACCCGTGAAGCGATCATCCGAAATTCCACGGTACCCATTGGAACCGTGCCAATCTATGAGGCTTTGACCCAGGTTCAGCGTCCGGAGGATTTGACTCCCGAGCTCATGCTTAAGATCATTGAAGATCAGGCCAAGCAGGGCGTCGATTACATGACTATTCATGCTGGAGTCTTGTTGAGATATATTCCATTGACCGCCAACCGTCTTACTGGTATCGTTTCTCGCGGCGGTTCCATCATGGCCAAATGGTGCCTGTATCACCATAAGGAAAATTTCTTCTACACTCATTTCGAGGAAATTTGTGAGATTTTCAAAAAATACGATGTTACATTTTCTTTGGGGGACGGTCTGCGACCCGGCTCAATTGCCGATGCCAACGACCGGGCGCAATTTGCAGAATTAGAAACCTTAGGCGAACTCACGGAAATCGCCTGGAAACACGACGTTCAGGTGATGATCGAAGGCCCAGGACACATCCCCATGCATCTCATAAAAGAAAATGTCGATAAGGAGCAAGAAATTTGTCATGAGGCCCCGTTTTACACGCTCGGTCCTTTGGTGACCGACATCGCGCCTGGCTATGATCACATAACCTCAGCCATTGGTGCGGCTATGATTGGCATGTACGGCACGGCCATGCTCTGCTACGTTACCCCCAAAGAGCATCTGGGCCTGCCCAACAAAGAGGATGTCAAACAGGGGCTCATCGCCTATAAAATTGCTGCTCACGCTGCTGACTTGGCTAAAGGTCACCCCGGTGCCCAGAAATGGGACGACGAGCTTTCCAAGGCGCGCTTTGAGTTTCGCTGGCAAGAGCAGTTCGACCTGGCTTTGGACCCCGCAACCGCCCGAACTTATCACGACGAAACTTTATCGCATGAGTCTTTCAAAGAAGCTAAATTCTGCTCCATGTGCGGGCCGCAATTTTGTTCCATGAAAATTACCCAGGATGTGCGCAAGTTTGCTGAAAAGCATGGATTAGACGAAAAGGAGGCTCTGGAAGTGGGATTGCAACAAAAGGGAGAGGAATATCGCAAAGCC
>JBHIAW010000139.1:0-7733 GCA_046758765.1 bacterium | reverse complement strand
TTCAACCTTTAACCTACTTACTTCCTTTTTTCTTTATGACTTATTTTTCTATCATTTGCGCTTAAGTTGCTAATCAAATTTAAATAAAAGATGAGCATGATTGAGCGTAGTGAAGGAGTGTGAAGCACTTTATTTGCCGGAAGAGTAATTAAAGAAGTTTACTATATGGCTATTTTATGGCTGTTTTATAGCAGCTTTACATCTGATTAAGGTGTTAGTCTTACATAGATGTAATTTGCGCGTGTGTTGCTTAAACTTTGCGTGCTTTCGCGTATTAAACTATGTGGGGTGAGAATTTGAGCTTATTAAGGTATCTTTTGGCACCCATGTTTTTGATGTAGATCTCTTTTGCCCGGGCCTGAGCACGTGTTTTGAATTTTTCGATGTGTTTGAGAATGACGGGGCGGTGCCTGCAAGTGGATTTTGACTTACCCTGGTTATGTTCTAGTAAGCGCCTAACTAGGTTGTCTGTGATGCCGGTGTAATAGGTGTTGTTTGAAAGTAAAAGGATATAGGTATAAAACATTATGCAGTTGTATTGTTATTAATCAAGCCTAAATTATCAAGTTCAGTTAAAAGACTTGTTAAAGCAGCATTACCAGCACGAGATCCTGTTATTGTAGGTTTAACAATAGGTATGCCAGAAAAAAAAGCAAGTTTATCTGCAGCAGCACAAATTAATAGTTCACCATTAGCTATAATTTCAGTTTTATTAATAGCATCTACAACAGATTGAATAATTTGTTGACCTGTTTTGTACCTTATAATATTACCACCAGGGCCAGAAGAAAAACGAGTGGCGCCATCAAAATATAATGCAGATTCGGAATCGCTTATATAAGCAGCACCACCAGCACTAAAAGCACCATCATCTGTGGTAATAGAAAGATCATTTTCGCCATATTCCCCCATTTGAAGCACTAAATTGCCTCTTTTTAAAATTTTACCACCGGAACCATCACCAACGATAGGGACATTTGCAATAATAACCTTGGTAACGGTATTATTGTCGATTAGGGCGAATAAGCTATCAATAAGATCAGCGAACTGAGCTTGGGTTGGCTTGTCACCGGTTTCAAAATAGGCTTTTAAAGCTATTCGATCAAGTTGTGCCATGGGACAAATATAGTTAAATTATTTTAACGCATACGGATATATTGAAACCATACCCAAGCTTGACCCTGAGTTAAATTGTTTATAGATTCTCCTAAAGCAAGGCGTAATACAAGGAATAGTTGTTGTCCCTGGTTAAAGTTTAAAATTTGGTATGTGGGGACACCGGCTATAGATAATTGCCGTTCAGGGATTGCTCGGTATTTGCCTTTTCTGTTACCAACTGAGAGGCTGACATCATAAGAAACAAAAGCTTGGTTTAAGTTATTCGGTGGGGAGGTTCCCTGAGCATCAGTAAGGAATAATTCAGCGATTGAGATATCAGGGCCGGAGAATTGGACAGTGTTTTTGATCTGGGCAAAACAAATTATTGTTCTTTTTTGCACCCATGTAAGAGGTAGATTTTTTTTGGGGCCTACATTAGGTTGAAAGTCAGAAAAATCAATTTCGAAAAGACGGGTAATAGGTGAGTTCCATTGTTTTGTTAATTCTCTCATTATGGCGAAATTTATTGAACTTCAAAGTCAAATTCGATGATCCAGAAACCAATCCCTTCTTGACCTGAGACTACAGCATCGGTTTTGCTGAGTGCTGTGGATGATATTCCGGAACTTTTGTTAATTGTTTGAACCTGGATGGCTACCCGACCACAGATAGGGGCAGGACTTGGAGGCCAGGGTACGCTATGAGTATCCTCCCAATCGGATGTGATGTCAATATTACCAAAAGGTCCGGAATCAATTATTTTAGTTAAGCGCATAAATTGGCGTTGACTGGTAGTGACCCTGGTATTGAATGGAGTTGTAAAAATCAACAAAGCATTATCTACAGGATTAAAGGCGGGATCAAAATTTACTTCAATTTCAGTTGAACCAACCACAAAATTGTAAGCCTGGACATCTACGGGAAGCGTATGTACTGGAGGCGCATTAAGGATTGAAAGTGAAAGGAGATCGCGGTAATAGTTGATTGATTCAAACCAATTTTGCCCGGTTAATGTTTTGACTTGGCCAAAGCGATTTGTTTTTGTGAAAGTAAGCGAATAGGCATCCCAAAGGTCTTTGTTTGCTTGTGTTAATTGCTGATAGAGTTGGAGAAATTTAATATGTTTTTGATGAGCTTGGGTTTGTTTAACGGTGGAATTTTTGAGTGCTCCGCCCCGAGCTCGTACAATAGCACCGGAACGGTTACGGTGAAAAGTCCAGCCACCGATTGACCCGGTGATCTCATCAATAATAGCACCATATTGGACTTTCGCCATGACGGGCAAATTTATAGCCCCGGGGTGTTTTTTCGCTTTTTTCTGTCAGGGATGAAAAATTGAAGCAATTTTTTGATGAATTCGAGAATCTGATCATCCTTAGTAGAAGGAGTAAGCCTCACGATTGCCCAAATAAAAGCAAATAACGCCCAGATCAAAGCGCCCCAGTGTTCTTTTATAAAATCGAAAATTTCAGACATAATATAACACTATTTCGGTAGATCAACGTTGATAATGTGAATTTCACCTTCCCCGTACAAAAATTTTGCTTTAGCCGTTACACTTTCCTCACTGGCTAACAGGTAGGGTAAATAATTCCATGCAAAACCTGTACCTTTTCGATGAAAGCCAATAAATTTGGTAGGAGGCGAAGCCTCAGCAAGTTTTTTGGAATTTTTATCATTATTTTTTTTGTCAGATGATTTGATTTTTCCATTATCATTATCAGCATTGTTATTTTTTGAAGGCATGATGATTTAGGATTTAGAGGGTTAAATAAAATAAATTGATTAAGGGTACAATTATAGTAATACTTTTTCAGATTTAAAAGGAAAAGGGAGCCCCGATAATTTTGAGACATTAGTGTATTTCATAAACAGGGTTTCACCTGGCTGGGGTAAACGGCCAAAAATAGCTGTGTAAGCAGCTGTTACATCAAAAGTATCAGTATCGGTAGTTGCGAATTTAATTATTTTGAAACGGGAACCGGGATTGTTAACAGAAGGAGAAAAACGGATTGTAAGGAAAAGCACAATAAATTCGTTAGCTGATACCATAGCACGATCTGCAGTTATTGAAAGTACGGCACCGGTAGATGCCAATGTTAAAGTGATGGGAGTTAAAGCGCATTTGTTGAATTTTGGTGTTGAAAGGATGGGGAGATCATATTCTAAACGATAGCTATTAAACTTAATAAAAGCTTGTTGTCCGGATATATAAACACCGGTTAAATTTTTATGTAGAATAGGATTGTACTGAACATATGCATCCCAGGTTAATCTTTGCGAATCAGTTAATCGGATCCATTCTTGGAGTATATCAGATATGAATGACCGGGTTTTTAGTTGCAATAAGCTGCGACTGTTAACGGGGGTAGTGTTGTTTCGCAAAATTGTGCCTGATCTGGAACGTTGATAAACAGAACCGGCAACTTTGCCGCGGATAGAGGAAATAAGACCGGATGTTTGGATTATTGCCATGACAGACAAAGGTACAAAAAAACCCGGACTGTAAGGTCCGGGTTTTTTTTGAGATCATGAGCAAAACAGACTAAACAGCGACATCAGAGGCAGAAGGAGCGACACCGTCAAGACCAGAAGCTGTATGAATAGGTCGCATCTGGATGAATGTTTTTGTGCCAGCTGCCGGAATGGCACCATAAAGAGCGATATAAGCAGCACCCAGAGGGAATGGTGAAATATCTGCATTATCCAGAACTTTCAGTTTCCTGTATTCCGATTTAACAAAATTCTTACCCGCAGATAATGGCGGGGTCATATAAACAACAGCTTTTTGATCTGCAGGAATAGCAGGGGCAAATGTAACTTTTATTTTGTCGTCATCTGCTACTTCAGCGTTATCAATAACCAAGCTAATATCAGTTAAACCAGTGATATCAGTTGGGCTAGGAGGATCAGTAAGCAATGCTTCTGATATTTCTTGACGGTTACGGTTAAGGCGGGAAAATAAACCGAAACCAGTTAAAGGCATATTGTCGCCAAAGCGGTTAATGTTTACAAAAGAAGAGGCAATAGTATTCCAGGCAAGCCGTTGAGCTTCAGTTATGCCTCTCCAAGCCTGAGCTACAGTAGTCAATAATGCACGAACTAACTGCTGAGCAACGGTACGCGGCTGGATAGGTGATACTTTTTGACGCATGTAAGAACCTGCAGTGTTACGGGAGAATACCGTACCAGCCAGTTTTCCTCTGGCTTCTGCAATGATTTGGCCATATTTGATTAGAGCCAATGGGCCAGCACTGGCTTTGCCATTAAACTGGATTTTGAGAATTGCTACAATCCAAATCCACAAAATTTTTAAAGTTTTCATAATAAAATGGGGTTTAAAAAATTAATAAATAAGGTTTTACAAAGCAAAGCTATAATATTATTTTCTATTTAACATAATGTTTTTCAACAAAAAAGTGATTTTTGTGAAAAATTAGGATTTCTGAGTTCGAAAAGGTGCATTTGGTAGGTGTCCCATAGGGTGCCTTTTACTATACATGCCCAGGCTTTTACAGGTACGTAGATTACTTCATACCAGTCACTTTTGTATATTTCACTTTTAAAAAATTTCTTGATCTTTTCCATTTCATCCCGAACCTGACCGGCTATTACAAGGACCTTAGCTTTAACTCGTGAAAGGGCAGAAGATAGGTTCCAGAGGTTACCCTGGATAGATCTGTACAACTTCTCTCCTGGATCCGGAAGTTGGATCTGTTCAGATGGGTTATAACAGGGCTGTAATTTACCATTTAATATTTTTAGAGCGGTGTACATTAGGCCTCGTGAGTTTTTAGAGATCTCTTTAGACAGGTAAGCGCCTAAATTGCGTATTTTTTTAACTGAGTGAATGTCGGTACTATTAGGGTCCCGGTGTCCGTGCTTTTCTTCAAAACGGTCAATATAGCCAAGGTTGTTTTGTACTTTATTCCAATAATGTCGAAGCTGCCACCAGGGAATATATTTATCACAAGCAACGTGAAAATGAATGTTACCATTTGCCTGGGCTTCTGCGCGCCATAGATAATATTTCACATTCCATTTCTCACGTAAGTGGGTTAGCATGGTGTTGAGAAGTTTTTGTTTGATGAGATTATCGGAATGGATTTGAGGGGCTGATAGAGTTAAAGTTATGAAGTTGATACGGAACCGGAAATGTTTTTTTCTCTCTTTACAGTAGAAGCGTTTATTTTTTGACTGAGCTAACAGCCAGTCAATAGCGTTATTTATGCGACTTTGAGCTTTGGTAGATATGAGACCGTCAGGTCGATTTCGTGTAGGCATTGTAGAAGTAGGAATTTTTATACCTACTCGGGGAACTCGTTCAAGAGGCTCCCAAGAACATTTTAATGCCCTTGGATGGATTGATACATTATAGAAGCCTTCAGCCCTGTTCATTGGTTAATACTTTTTTTTTGAGTTGTGGGCACATACGATAAACCAATATAAGAACGTGTTGATCCTGGCATGTATTTAGACATTCGGAGTCCGAATATAAAGGAAGGGATAAAACCGGATAGTGTTTTAACCTGTTAGAATATTAACAATGGAATTGTTAATGGAATGTTGATAAGCTGAAAGATTGCTTACAGGTGAACATTTACCGATTGACCCTTTTTTATGATCCGGGTTGTTAATAAGTGGGGCAAATGTGAAACTATACTTTTAAAAAGTCAATAGGGAAGGACTGAAAAATATTAACATCGGATTGTTAAAAAAAATAAACCCCCGGGGATCATGCCGGGGGAATACAACAATGCAAAGTCAGTAAATTGCTCACCCGTTGTTCAGGCGGGATGGAGCAAAGATAAAAATGTTTTTTGAATAAAAAAATATTTTTTGCTGAATGAGATCTGGAAGAGCCAACGTAAAGAAGTGGCTTACGTAGGCACGTCAACGTCTACTCACGCTCAGGCCACCGTACTCCAGGCCAGCTTTTTTTTTTTTAAGTTGTAATTTAGTATACAAAAAAATGTGATTACCTCTGTCAACCGTAGGTTCGGATATTCAGGATCATAATTTAGGGTTTAAGATTGATAAATTGAGTAAAAACATGGAGTAAAAGTATTTCCCATCGGGGGCCACTGTTTGAGGGGACGTAGTAATGATTGACTTTTTTGAATATCCGGGTAAGTTGCATGTAAGAACGTAAATAATTTACGTCCATTTCAGTTTGATGGCTTACCAGGCAGTCATAAGCAGCTTTCAAGTTAGATGATGCTTGGTGGATCACGTCCCCCCGCTTTACAATGTAAACCTTTTTCATGGCTCAGTCTTTTATTACCTCCATTTCAACACAGTTGAGAGACAGGTTCCAGTATACATTATCATCCTGCTCATTTTTGAATGAGGTAAGGAAGCAAACGCATTTAACGATCTCACCGAGCATTTCGTTTGCTTTGATTTTGTCGATATTCTTGTTAAGAATAGCGGCAGGGAAGTTTTCGGTTCGTACCTGCTCACCGGTGAATGTATCGTAAACAGGTATTTGAAGGAGAACACGCTGCCGGGTAACTTTCTCCTTTTCTTCTATCTCCCGGACTTGTTCGAGTTTTGCTTTGAATTCGATTCTCATGATCTTGTTTGTTTAGTTAGTAAATGAATTGGTTACAGATCCGCCACAGATGATATTATATGTTAGGACCCGAGGCGAAGATAATAGCAATAATAACATTATGCAAATAAAAAGCAAATAATTTTCATAGCTATGAGGCACTACATCGTCACTAATGGCTTGCTACGTCATTACGAATAACAATCTCCAATTATTAGCCCTTAAAATGCCGATCTTTAATGTGCTGCGATAGCAGACATAAGCCACTTTTTAACGGTGGAGCTATGTCGGGTAGCCATTTAGCCGGTTGCAGGGCTAAGTGAAGCTTTTTTGCAACCGAAGGGCAGGTTTTTCAAAGAATTGTAGGGGTTGCATCCGTAGGCGGAGGGAATTCTTTGAAAAAGCTTGCAAAAAACGAGCTTAGCCCTGCACGTCACAGAGGTAAGTCCAAGGTGATGCAAGTAGCCGCATCACCGCATCTTAGCGGGCTGAGGCTGATTGTTGAGCGAAAGAGTGATATGTCAGAGTGTAGGAGTCCTGAACGAAGGATGTTGGTTCACCACCCCCCCCCAGCGTCATTGAGGGTGAGTAATTTTGAATATTGCAAGATAAAAGCAGCGGCTATTTTGCATAATGTTTTTTATGGGACGCTCGGTTAGCGGAGGGGAAATGGCTAACACGATGGGAGCGGAGTACCATAAAGCCACATTATGTAAAATAGCTTAGGGCTGTTTTTTTTTGGCGTGAATTTTTGATCCCGGGATGAGCGGTGATTTATTTTTTAGAGGCACGAAAAAAAATAAATGACCGCATTCCTGAAGTTTACAAAAATCATGACAAAAAAAACAGCTATGTGCGGAGGTTTATCTTGCAATATTCTCAGTTTTGCGACTGCCTTGCCTTTTTACGGGGCCTCTGCAAGGCAAGGCATGGAGCAAAACTGATTTGTTGTGGATGCAATGACGCTGGGGGGGGGTGGTGATGCGGGGCGTTAGTGGAGGGAGTGGGCTGGCGCTCAGGCTGCTAATCAAAATGACAGCTGACTTATTTATTACTAACTTTCAACTTACTTACTTTCAAC
>JBHIAW010000138.1:0-7807 GCA_046758765.1 bacterium | reverse complement strand
AGTGGATTATTCTTTCTATCATATGGGTAAAATCCTAAAATCTGAAGTGCCTTAACCACTCTCCGTTTTGGCGCATCCACAGGAAACTTCACCATCAGACTTAAATCCCAGCTTCAGCAACAAACGCCTCAAGTATTGGGGGGTCCATATCAAGCACTGCTTCCCAAAAGCTTTCGATAGAGCGCCCAGTGGCCATATCCACATTGACACAATTCCATAATTTGATTATTCGAATATAGCAGATCTACAAGTTTACCAAAATCAGAATGCATCTCTGCATTCATTGCATGGAGTTATTGGCTTTTTCGAGGGTTTTGTCCATATTCACATCGTCACAAACAATCGTAGGGTCGCTGCCGCCTAATTCAAGCGTAATCTTCTTTATCTCTTGTGCGGCTGTTTGCATTAAGGTTTCTTTTTGTTAGAGGTTCTATATCTTACCCACTAAATCTAATCCTGGTTTAAGAGTTTTTTTCCCGGGTTCCCAGCTTGCTGGACAAACTTCCCCATCATGCTCACTTACAAATTTAGCAGCTTCAAGTTTTCTCAAAAGTTCTTTTATATTTCTTCCAATACTATTATCATTGATTTCATAACACTTAAGCACTCCATCGGGATCAATAATAAAATTACCACGCAAAGAAATCCCTTCTTCGTCTATATAGGTGCCCAATTCTCTGCAAAGATGTCCAGTTGGATCAGCAAGCATCGGGAATTTAATTTTTTTAATAGCTGGTGAAGTATCGTGCCAGGCTTTATGAACAAAAACTGTATCTGTGCTCACACTTAACACTTCAGCGTTTAGTTTTTTGAATTCTTCATAATAATCAGCCGCCTCCTCTAGTTCCGTAGGGCAAATGAAGGTAAAATCAGCGGGATAGAATAATAAAACGACCCATTTGCCCTTATAGTCTGAAAGTTTAATCTTCTTGATTTCATCATTATGAAATGCCTCTAATTCAAAATCTGAAATTTTTTGCCCGATTTTTAACATATTGTTTGCCTCCGATTAATTATAGATTCATTATTTTTAATTACCCAACTGAAATACTTCAAGATGGTTTGGCCTATAAAGTTTTTCACTTCGTAAGTCGCACGTTTCCTTGCTCACATTCTTCGAAAATTTGTGAAGCTCTTTTACTTAATTTTTTTATTTTACCCGCAGTGTAAAAAACCAGTGGATGTGTATCTGTAACGTACACAAGAATTAACTAAGTTTAAAGTTTTTGTTTCTCAATTGAATCCCAGAGCGACTTTGATAATTCGGCAGCGGCGTCTTCGAAATCTTCAGCTATTTCAACTGAGCCACGTAATTTCCAATCACTTTTTGGCTTTTCTCTGATGAATAATTTAGGATTTTGTAGTCGTAGTTTTCTAAATGCATCAAGATCAATAATCACGGCTACAGTGTGATGATCTTTGACTATTTCAACATAACCCCCGCATTGCTGCAATTCAGAAATGAGTTCGTTAAATTTTTCCTGTGCTTCTTTTATATCCAATTTCTGCTTCATGATATTCACCTCAATTAGTTCTCTTTAGAATAACCGGTCCCTTTTTCAAGGTAAGCTCTTAGCCCTTCCTCGGAATCTTGACTTTCAAATGCGCGTTGCAGCACCTCTCGCTCCAGAGCCAGGCCATCTAACAGCGACATCTCAATTCCTGGTTGACTTGTATTTATTTAAAAATGTAATGATTTCGTAGAGAAAACTCAAGGTATTTTTACTTGACTTTCTGTTGACTTTGATCATGCTGCAAGGGACACAGGTAATGTTTTGCTGACAAACAAAAAAAGGCCTCTCTATATGTAGTGGCCTTTTGGTCAAGTTGTCTGAGTTTTTTAATATGCAAACTGGACTGTACGGGTTTCTTTTAGTTACAAGTTATTACATCATACCAAGTTCATATTTTGCAACATCGCTCATCATATCTGGATTCCAAGGCGGATCCCAGACTAACTCTACTTTTACATCATTCGTTTCTGGAAGAGCCCTCAACTTATCTTCAACTTCACCGGGCAAGGTGCCTGCTACGGGACAAGCCGGGGAGGTTAGAGTCATTTTAACATTTACATTTTTGGACTCATCCACATGAACTTCATATATCAAGCCTAATTCATAGACATCTACCGGTATTTCGGGATCGTAGCAAGTTCTCAGAACTTCGATAATTTTTTCTTTGATTTCGGATTTACTATTTTTCTCTTCCATGACCACCTTCATAGTCAATTTAAACTTATTTAGCCAATTATTCCGTGGAAACGATGTCGCTTTCATTCTTTAGTGCTGCCAACATTGTATGCCACGCTAATGCCGCACATTTAACCCGAACTGGAAATTGCCGTACACCTGTAAAAACAGCTAATTTATCAAACTCCATTAAATGTGAATCCTCATCTAATTTCCCTGTAATTAATTTCTGAAATTTCTCAAAAAGCTGCTTTGCTTCAGCAATAGTTTTTCCCTTTAATTCAGTTGTCATAACCGAAGCCGAAGCCTTTGATATAGCACAACCCGAACCTTGGAAACTAATATCTTTTATGATGTCATCCTCTACACTTAAGTAAATGTTGATTCTATCACCACAAAGCGGGTTATAGCCTTCCGATGTGTGGCTTGGAGCATTCAGAGCTCTAAAGTTTTTGGGGTTTTTATTGTGATCTAAAATGACCTGCTGATATAATTCTCGTAAATCTTCCATTAGCAAAACAGTGTTAGGACCCTTTGAATGCCTTTCACCAAAATATCGATTTCATCTTTTGTATTGTAAAAAGCCAACGAAGCTCTGGAGGTAGCAGGCACATTAAATCGCCGCATCACCGGCTGGGTACAGTGATGCCCTGTACGGACGGCGATGCCCTCCCGGTCTAAGACGGTGCCTACATCATGGGGATGCACGCCTTCGATGACAAACGAAATAACCGTTGCTTTTTTCGCGGCATTCCCGATAATTCTGAGTGGTTTAATGGTTGATAACGCTTCGGTTGCATAGCTTAACAATTCTTTTTCATGAGTGGCTATGTTTCCATAACCAATCTTCGAGACATAGTCAAGTGCCTTGCCAAGTCCAATGACACCAGCAATATTGGGTGTGCCAGCTTCGAACTTATACGGTAGATCATTATACGTCGTGTGCTCAAACGTGACCGATTTGATCATGTCTCCCCCGCCTTGGTACGGTGGCATATTTTCTAGGATCGTTTCTTTGGCATAAAGTACACCGACTCCAGTGGGCCCAAATACTTTGTGGCCAGAAAATACATAAAAATCGCAATCTAAGTCTTGCACATCAACCTTAGTGTGGGGTACCGCTTGCGCCCCATCTATTAGCACAGGTACATCGCGTTTATGAGCTAAAGCTATAATATTTTTTACAGGATTAACTGTACCTAACGAGTTGGAAACATGAACGACCGAGACTAATTTTGTTTTTTCGTTCAGAAGATGTTCAAATTCTTCAAAGATAATTTCACCGTTGTCGTTTATCGGAATGATTCGCAGTCTGGCACCCGTTGCTTCACAAAGAATTTGCCAGGGGACAATGTTGGAGTGATGCTCCATCGTAGAAATGATAATTTCATCGCCGTCCGCTATAAACTTTTTCCCATAGGAATGGGCGACAAGATTAATCGCTTCAGTCGTGCCACGTACAAAAATGATTTCTTGGTGGGAACTTGCGTTGATAAAGTCTTTTACTCCTTTTCGAGCATCCTCATAGGACTTAGTAGACTTCTCGCTTAAGTAATGCACCCCTCGATGGATGTTGGCATTCTGACTTTCATAATATGCACTTATCGAATCAATAACCACGCGAGGCTTCTGTGTGGTGGCAGCATTATCCAAGTAGACTAAAGGCTTCCCGTGTACTTGTTGACGAAGTATTAGGAAATCCTGTCTTACCTTATACACATCAAAGAGTTCAACTTTAGTAGGTGCTGAATCTTTGATCGTATAATTGTCAACTAACGTTTCCATTATGGGCATTAACTCCGTTGAGCTTTTTTCAATATGTCAATGATTTTTGTATCAAGCTTCTCCCGAACCGACTCAATTTTGATATTCTCAAAAACATCGCAAGCAAACGCATATCTCAGCATCGCCGCGACCATCTCTTCACTGATTCCCCTGCTTCGCAGATAAAACATAGCTTCTTCGTCCAACTGACCAATGGTAGCGCCGTGAGTACATTTCACATCATCGGCAAAAATTTCTAATTGCGGTTTTGCATTGATTGAAGCCTCATTTGACAACAACAGGGTTTTATTTGACTGTAAAGCATTTGTTTTTTGTGCGTTGGGTCGAACCATGATCTTGCCATTGAAAACCCCCCTTGCTTTGCCGCCTAATATGCCTTTATATAATTCATTGCTGAAGCAATGAGGCTTGACGTGATCCATAAACGTATGATTATCAATGTGCTGGGTTCCTCCCCCAAAGTAAAAACCAAACAAATGGGTTTCGCAATTTTCCGCATTTAATAGACCGTTCAAATTGTTGCGAACCAGCGCGCCACCCAGATCAATGTTAACCGAAGTATATACACTATTTCTTTCCTGAAGCACCTGTGTATTTGAAATATGAAAGGACGCCACACTTTCTTCCTGAATCTTAATGTGGTCGACAATGGCATTTTCGCCAACAAAAAACTCCGTTACCACATTATTGAAATAGGTATTTTCCGAAAGACGATGATAGCTCTCTATTATCTTTATCTCGCTTCCCTTTTCCACAACGAACAGGTTGCGTGGGTGTGAAACAAGTTCCTCATCGCTGGGAACCGACAAATTAATAAAATGAATAGGCTCTTCAACAATTGTCCCCTCTGGAACGTACAGTAGAGCCCCATCGTAGGTAAAGGCTGTATTCAGGGCAGTAAATGTTTCATTTTCAAAAGCGGCGTAGCGGCCCAAATGGTTTTCGGTAATCTTGGACCGTTGCAGCAGCGCATTTCTCAAGCTGCCAAAGATCAAGCCGTTTGACTTGTTTTTGAAACTTGACAGTTGTTCAGAGAAATGCCCATTGACAAACACTAATTGATTCCCGGTCAAGCCGTCAAAAAGAAACTCATTCATTCTTATTTTGGGCAATTTGACAGGCTCTGTTACCAGTTTAAATTTATGCGCCAATATGGGTGCAACGTTGGTGTACTTCCACTCTTCGTGGCGTGATGTCGGAAACCCCAATTCTGAAAATCGGGAAATGGCCGTTTTTCTAGTCTTATGAAATGGAATTTTACTACTCCCGTCCAAACGATTCTCAAAGCGTTCAAAGTTAGAAACGTACCACTTTTTGACATCAAATTTTGTCAACTCTCCATTCTCCATCGTTGATATCTACCTTGTATTGATTATGTTCAACGTACAGTTATCTACATCAAAGAAAGCTCTTATCCAGAAAGGCTAAGCAGCGACAGAGGATTTCATTTCATCTTTCAGCCAATCATACCCTTTTTCTTCGAGCTCAAATGCCAACTTCTTATCTCCAGATCTGACAATTTTGCCATCTAAAAGCACATGAACGAAATCAGGGATGATATAATTCAGTAAACGTTGGTAGTGAGTAACCACAACTACGGCATTGTCTTTGTTCGCCAATGTATTGATACCGTTGGCGACGATTCTTAAGGCGTCAATGTCAAGACCCGAGTCAGTCTCATCTAATATGGCCAATTTGGGTTCTAATACCGCCATTTGGAAAATTTCATTACGCTTCTTTTCACCGCCAGAAAACCCTTCATTAATAGAACGACTCAAGAACTTTTCATCCATGTGGACTAGTTTCAGCTTTTCCTTTACCAGCGAAAAGAACTCCATCGCGTCCAACTTTTCTAATCCGCGAGCCTCTCTGATTTCATTGAGAGCGGTCTTCAGAAAATTGGCCATGGTAACCCCGGGAATCTCTACCGGATACTGAAACGCCATGAACACTCCCTGGATGGCCCGCTCTTCAGGAGCCATGTCAAGTAGATTCTTGCCATTGTAAAGCACCTCTCCTTCGAGCACTTGGTATTCTTCTCGGCCTGCCAAAACATTGGCTAAGGTACTCTTCCCAGAACCATTTGGGCCCATAATTGCGTGAACTTCACGTGCGTGCACTTCTAGATCAATGCCTTTAAGAATTTCATTTCCTTCAACGGCTACTCGTAATCCTCTTATTTTTAACATATCGTGTTCTCTTCTCCTAAACAAGATTCTTCTAAGATTAAAAAGTTTGATCTTGATTAACCAACACTGCCCTCCAAGCTGATTTGCAGCAATTTCTGAGCTTCCACTGCAAACTCCATGGGCAATTCACGGAACACTTCCTTGCAGAATCCATTTATGATTAAAGCAACGGCATTCTCAGTATCGATCCCGCGCTGATTGCAATAAAATATCTGATCTTCACCAATTTTCGTGGTGGTGGCTTCGTGCTCAATTTGTGCTGAGTTATTGTTCACTTCAAGGTATGGGAAAGTGTGTGCACCGCATTTGTCCCCAATCAGCATCGAATCACATTGGGAAAAATTCCTGGCATTATCTGCCTTCTTGGCAACTCTTACCAGACCCCTGTAAGAGTTATTGCTTCGACCAGCAGAGATTCCCTTTGAAACAATGGTACTTTTAGTATTCTTGCCCAGATGGATCATTTTTGTGCCGGTATCGGCTTGCTGGTAATTGTTGGTTAATGCAACCGAATAAAACTCACCAACCGTGTTATCCCCCTTCAAAATCACACTGGGATACTTCCAGGTAATAGCGGAACCTGTTTCTACCTGGGTCCACGAAATCTTAGCGTTTTCCTCTAAACAAATACCCCGTTTGGTTACAAAGTTATAAATTCCGCCCTTCCCTTCTTCATCCCCGGGATACCAGTTCTGAACGGTCGAATACTTTATCTGAGCGTCTTTATGGGCGATGAGCTCCACAACCGCGGCGTGTAATTGGTTTTCATCACGCATCGGAGCGGTACAGCCTTCCAGGTAACTAACATAAGCACCTTCTTCAGCAATGATTAACGTGCGCTCAAATTGACCCGTATTGGCCGTATTAATGCGGAAATATGTTGAAAGCTCCATGGGACAGCGCACGCCTTTTGGAATATAGCAGAATGAGCCATCACTAAAAACTGCCGAATTCAATGAAGCGAAGAAATTATCCGTATAAGGAACTGCCGAACCAAGATACTTTTTCACTAATTCGGGATGCTTTTGGACGGCTTCTGAAAATGAGCAAAAAACGATTCCTAATTCTTCTAACTCTTTTTTGAAGGTCGTAGCAACCGACACGCTATCCATCACTGCGTCTACTGCAACGCCAGAAAGTCGCTTCTGCTCTTCCAATGGAATGCCTAATTTTTCGAAAGTCTCTCGAATCTTTGGATCAACTTGATCGAGGCTTTTGAGCTGTTGCTTTTTCCTTGGTGCTGCATAATAATAAGCATTCTGATAGTCAATTGCAGGATATTTAACATTGGGCCATTTTGGCTCATCCATTTTCAACCAATGTCGAAAAGCTTTTAAGCGCCATTCAAGCATCCATCTTGGCTCTTTCTTCTTCTCGGATATTAATCGTACAATATCTTCATCGAGGCCTTTAGGGGCTAAGTCAGTTTCTATATCAGTGGTAAATCCCCATTTATAGTCACTCTTGGTAAATTTTTCAATTGTCTGAAGTTCAGCACTCATCTAAATCTCTCCTGAGGTATCTCAATCAATTAATCAATGAATATACGTGAAAACAACTTTATTTTCTTTTCTAATGTAGCTAGTGTCTGAACGAAAACTCGATTTTTAATGTCATTGCGAGCGCTTCTCAGCGAAGCAATCT